>JAYUOW010000317.1:0-7813 GCA_043760555.1 Betaproteobacteria bacterium | reverse complement strand
CTTCGCTAGCGTCGGCCAGAAGCGGTTGCCGGGCTTGGCGTAGTAGCTTTTTGCTTGTGCGGACGCGGTGGATGGTGCGGTGCCGCAGAACACTAACTTTAGGTCTGGTTCTAAGAGGTCTGGCACTAAATAGTCAGTTTTCCGTTTTATAATTGGCCTCCGCATAAATTATTTGAGAATTGCAATGACTGACGTTACCTCACCAAGCCTTCCCGAACGCGAATCAATGGAGTACGACGTCGTTATTGTAGGCGCTGGCCCTGCTGGTTTGTCGGCGGCGATTCGGCTGAAACAAAAAGCGGCCGAAACCGGCAAAGAAGTTTCGGTTTGCGTGCTAGAAAAAGGCTCGGAAGTAGGCGCGCATATTTTATCGGGTGCAGTAATGGATCCGCGCGCGATGAATGAGCTATTTCCAGATTGGAAAAACCTTGGCGCACCGCTAAATCAAGCCGTTACCGAGGATCGGTTTCTATTTTTATCGGAAACATCCGCCCGCCAGGTACCGAATTGGATGCTGCCCGATTGCTTTAAGAATCATGGCAATTATGTGATTAGCTTAGCCAATGTATGCCGCTGGTTGGGCACAAAGGCCGAAGAATTGGGTGTGGAAATTTATCCGGGCTTTGCGGCCGCTGAAGTAATTTATACCGCTGAAGGTGCGGTAAAAGGTGTGGCTACCGGCGACATGGGCATTGGTAAAAACGGTGAGCACACTGACCGTTATGCGCGTGGCATGGAATTACATGGCAAATACACGCTATTTGCAGAGGGCGTGCGCGGTAATTTGGGCAAAGAAATTCAAGCTAGATACAATTTAAACGCAGGCCGCGATCCGCAAGTTTATGGCATCGGCTTAAAAGAATTATGGGAGGTAGCGCCTGCAAAACACGTGCCCGGGTTAGTGGTGCATTCGGCCGGATGGCCGCTAGATACGGCCACCTACGGCGGATCGTTTCTATATCATTTAGAAAATAATCAGGTTGCAGTGGGCTTCGTGGTGGGCTTGGCCTACACCAATCCTTACCTGTCGCCGTTTGAAGAATTTCAGCGCTACAAAACGCATCCGGCGATTCGCACGTTTTTTGAAGGCGGCAAGCGCATTGCTTACGGTGCGCGGGCGATTGCGGCGGGTGGTTTGCAATCGCTGCCAAAGCTGGTGTTCCCCGGCGGCGCATTGATTGGTTGCGATGCTGGATTCCTCAATACCTCGCGCATCAAAGGCAGTCACGCGGCCATTAAAAGCGGCATGATGGCAGCGGACGCCGCATTTGATTCGCTACAAGCTGGCCACGCACAGGATGAGTTGGCCGCCTACCCTGAAGCCTTTAAACAAAGCTGGTTGCACGAAGAACTGCATCGCGCGCGCAACTTCAAACCAGCGATGAGCAAAGGCTTGTACACCGGCACCTTGATGGTGGGCATTGATCAAGTGTTGTTGGGCGGTCGTGCACCGTGGACTTTGCACCACGCGCACGCCGATCATGAAACCTTAATGAACAAACGCGACGCGACGCCGATCACTTATCCTAAGCCCGATGGCGTGCTGACATTTGATCGTTTATCGTCGGTTTTTATATCCAACACAAACCACGAAGAAGACCAGCCGGCGCACCTTACGCTCAAAAATGCGAGCGTTCCAGTGAACACAAATTTAGCGCTTTATGATGGGCCGGAACAACGCTATTGCCCCGCTGGCGTGTATGAATATGTTGAAATAGCAAATGATCCAGCAACCAAGCGTCTGCAAATCAACGCGCAAAATTGCGTACACTGCAAAACCTGCGATATTAAAGACCCGACGCAAAATATTAAATGGGTAGTGCCCGAAGGTGGCGGCGGCCCAAATTATCCGAATATGTAAGCCCACGTTTTAATCACAACGGAGACTCAAAATGAAACCCGTATCCGAACTGCTTAGAAAACGCACCGACGAAACGCTGTATCACATCTCGCCCGAAGTTACGGTGTTTGAAATGCTCAATTTTTTGGCGCAAAAAGGCGTTGGCGCAATTATGGTGATGGAAGGCGGCAAGCTAGTGGGCGTAGTTTCGGAACGCGATTACACCCGCAAAATTGCGCTGCAAGGCAAGAGTTCGCGCGAAACTAAAGTGCGCGAAATTATGACCGCTAACGTCCTCGTCGTCTCCCCCAGCACGCGTACTCGTGACTGCATGGCGCTAATGAGCGAGCGGCGCATTCGCCACTTGCCGGTGGTAGAAAATGGCACGATTTACGGCATGATTTCGATTCGCGATTTGATGAACGATATTATTTCGGATCATGAATTTACGATTTCGCAGCTAGAGAATTACATCAAGGGCGGCTAACAACGATTCATGCTGGTATATGTTAGTAATTAGCCAACTTTCAAAATCATTTCCGCCCTCGCCACCGCTGTTTGAAGCGGTGGATTTTATGTTACAGCGCGGGCAATACGTCGCGGTAATGGGCGAATCGGGCGTGGGCAAATCCACGTTTTTGAACATCGTCGCAGGCATGGAGCCTGCCAGCTTTGGATCGGTGGTACTCGATGGCATCAACTACCAAAGTAACGCTAATGACAAAGCGCAATCTGCATTTCGTCGTCGCCAACTAGGCTTTGTGTTTCAAGCGTTTCATGTGTTGCCGTACTTAACGGTGGCGCAAAACATCGCTATTCCGCTGCAATTAAATAACGCCACGCAAGCTGAAATTACCTCGCGCGTGGCTGAAATGCTTGATGCTGTTGGCCTCAGCGACAAACACCACGCCAGCCCTACAACCTTATCTGGCGGGCAAATGCAGCGGGTAGCTATCGCGCGCGCGCTGGTGCACAAGCCTGCGCTGGTGCTGGCTGATGAGCCGACGGGCAATCTTGATCCTGACACTGCTGCGCAAATTTTGGCGCTACTTAAATCCGAAATTATGCGCAACAACGCCTGCGCTATTTTGGTCACGCATTCCGAAATTGCAGCGGCGACCACACAGCAAATTTATCGGCTCACGGCGCAAGGAATGGCAACAGCGCTTTGATTAAGCTCATTTTTTCGCTAAGCTGGGCAGGGCTGCGCACCAACCTGACGCGCAGCATGATGTCGCTGTGCGGCATCGCCCTTGGTGTAGCGTTGGGTGTTGCGGTGCAAGCCATTAACAACAGCGCGTTAACCGAAATGTCGCAGGCTACTCGCACGTTGTCGGGTGCTGCGGATGTGACTGCGCGCGGCGGCACCGCTGGGTTTAACGATTTGCTATTTGCCACTATCGCCAGCCACCCCGATGTCGCAGTGGCGTCGCCCATCATCGAGCAGCAAGTGCGCACGCCAAATGCGCCGCGCAGTTTTAGACTGATTGGCGCTGATTATTTGCTGTTAGCGCAACTCAATCCCGCGATTCAACTGCGCCCGTTTGAAACCAATAATCGCTTCAGTTTTTTTGAATCAGATTATATTTTTATCAACGACGCGGCAAAACAGATTTTAACCGCCAATAATATAATGCCTGAAGACGCCCTATTTATGGGCGTCTCCAGCACATCAGATAGCGCTGTTAAACTGAAAATTGCAGGCAGCATCGAATGGCCAGGCATTACCGAGCCGCTTATTTTTCAAGATATTGCAGCGGCGCAGCAAAATTTTTCAAGCTTAAATACCATTAGCCGAATCGACATACGTCTTAATGCAGGTGTTGATCGCGACGCGTTCATCGCAAAGCTAAAACCACAATTACCTGACAACGTCGCCCTGCTAAGCCCAGAAGCGCAAGACGACCAAACTGCCGCCGTATCGCGCGCTTATCGGGTAAACCTTACCGCGCTTTCGCTCATCGCCTTATTCACGGGCGGTTTTTTAGTGTTCACCACGCAGGCGCTTGCCGTCGTGCGTCGCCAAGCTGAATTAGCGTTGCTGCGCACCTTGGGGTTCACAAAGAACCAATTGGTGGCGAGCTTAACGCTTGAAGGCGCGTTGATCGGCGTGGCGGGGGCCGCAATCGGTATTGGTGTGGGTTTGGGCATTGCGCACGCAGTCATGCAGCTGCTAGGCGGGGATTTGGGCAGCGGCTTTTTTGCGGGCTCGAAGCCTAGCTTAAGCCTATCAGGCCTTAGCGTCGTAGTTTTTGGGCTTCTAGGGCTGTTTACAGGCGCTGCAGGGGCATTTGTGCCCGCACGCGCGGCCTGCGCCATGCCGCCAGCGCGTGGGTTGAAGCCGGGTGCTGCGGAGCTGATGTTTACCGCATTGCCCTCGCCTCTCGTTGGGCTGGGGCTACTGGTTGCGGGCGGTGCGCTTACGCAAACGCCCGCATTGCTCGGCTTACCGTTGCTGGCTTACGCTGGCATCGCGCTCATTTTGTTTGGCGCAATCGCCCTCACGCCGCATTTATGCAAACTTGTTATACCTTCAAGACGCCCTAAAATAGGGCGTCTTGAAGCATCGTCTAAATCATTCTTGGCGCTTGATTTAAGCCTAGCGCAAATGCGCAACGCGCCCGGACAAACCGCAATTGGCATGGCGGGTGTGGTCACTAGCTTTAGCTTAATGGTAGCCATGTTGGTGCTGATTAGTTCGTTTCGCCAATCGCTTGATGTGTGGTTAAACAAAGTGCTGCTGGCACCCGCCTATGTGCGCGTGAACAACGGCTTTACTGAGCTGCCCGGTACATTTACCGCTGCGCAACAAGCGCGCATTGCAGCCGACAATGCCGTGGAACGGGTTGAATTTAACCGCTTCCGTAATGTGCTGGTGAGTCACAACGGGGCGCAGGCTGATCTCACCATCATTGCCCGCAATTTAACGCCAGAGGTGATTAAATCCCTCACCCCAGTTAATCGCGCGGCGCAGGCAAATTCAACGCTCCCAGAAACATGGATTTCCGAATCAACCGCAAGCTTGCTCAAGGTGCAAGCGGGCGATAATTTGCGCATTCAGCTTGGCGCTGACGCGCCCACTACTTTCTACGTAGCGGGGCTGTGGCGCGACTATTCGCGCACCAAAGGTGCTGCCGTAATCGACCGTGCGGTGTATCAACAAGTTAGCGGCGATACCTTAGCCAACGACGGGGCAATTTGGCTTAAACCGGGCTGGACGTTTGCCACCGCGCGTGACCACTGGCGCAAAACTTGGGGCGTGGGTGATTGGGTTGACGTGAATCGCCTAGCCTACATCGATGCCGCTGAAATTCGCAGCATGTCGTTAAAAATATTTGATCGCAGTTTTGCCGCGACCTATTTACTCCAAGCCGCCGCAATTCTAGTGGGCTTGGCGGGTATTTCTGCCACGTTTTCAGCCCTCGCGTGGGCGCGACGGCGCGAGTTTGGCATGTTGCGCCACCTTGGCATGGCGCAAGCCGAAATTGGCGCCATGCTCAGCATCGAAGGTGCGTTAGTGGGGCTAGTCGGCGCTGCTACTGGTTTGGTGACAGGCTTCGTCATTTCGTTGGTGCTTATTTTTGTAGTGAATCGACAAAGCTTTCACTGGAGCATGGAACTACATACGCCGTGGCTGGTCTGTTTAGGATTAGGCGCTTTATTGATTGCATTAGCGAGTATCGCTGCACGATTTAGCGGGCAGGCAGCAATGAGCCAAGCACCAGTACAAGCGGTAAAGGCGGACGCGTAATGAAGAAGTTCTCGCTACTATTTCTTGTATTTTGTCACACTGCATTCGCTGCGCCGAAGGCCGATTTTGCGCCCGTCGTCCCAGATGTTACCTTGGCATTTACAACAACCCAAAACGACCACGCCTCGCACCCTAAATTTGGCATTGAATGGTGGTATTTAACCGGACAGGCCACCTTAGAAGATGGCGCCCCCATCGGCTTTCAAGTGACATTTTTTCGCGTGCGCACGGGGGCAGCTGAAAACAATCCTAGTCGATTTGCACCGACGCAAATGCTCATCGCCCACGCTGCAATTTCGGATGTACGCGAAGGCAAATTGCTGCACGATCAACGCATGGCGCGCGCGGGTTTTAGCCTTGCTGGTGCAGATCAAACCAAGCTAGATGTCGCCATCAATAATTGGCTATTAAACATGCAAGCTGACGGCAGATTAGTGGCCAATATTCCAGCGCGCGACTTTACTTTGACGCTAAATTTATCTCCAAGTGCTGCCTACCCCACACCACTGTTACAAGGTAAAAATGGCTACAGCCAAAAAGGCGTGCGCCCGCAAGAAGCCAGCTATTACTATTCAATGCCGCAGCTACGCGCCACCGGCACGCTGACTAGAAATGGCAAGGTGCAAAAACTAAACGGCACGGCGTGGTTTGACCACGAATGGTCAAGCGAGGTGCTTAGCGCCGACGCACAAGGCTGGGATTGGGTTGGCGTAAATTTAGAAAACGGCGGTGCGCTCATGGCGTTTCAAATGCGCAGCACCAAAGGCGATAAACCACTTTGGGCAGCAGCTACTTTGGTCACGCCCAACGCACCCACACAATATTTCGGCGCGGGCGAAGTGCGCTTTACGCCAAACCAAATTTGGCAATCTCCTACTAGCGGGATCAAGTGGCCAATTGCGCAAACAATTAGTCTACGCAATCAAGCTGCCACCACATGGCAAATAGTGCCCAACATGCCCAATCAAGAACTCGATTCAAGGCTCACCACCGGCACCATTTATTGGGAAGGTGCCATGCAATTGCAGCAAGATAACAAAACTATGGGGCGCGGCTATTTAGAAATGACGGGATACGGAGATAAAATAAAATTTTAAATAATCCACTAGGGTCACCATCGCCACCAACACCACCCCTTGTGGTGCTCGACACCAATATCGCCCTTGATTGGCTCGTGTTTATCGACGGCGGCATGTTGCATTTGCCAAAAGCCATTACTACCGGCGCAATAACCTTGCTATGCACACCAGCAACAATCGCCGAATTAAAGCGTGTACTCAACTATAAAAATTTTGGCTTAGGCACGGAAGCCCAAGCCGAAAAGCTCGCTCGCTACATCGCCATTTGCAAGCCCTACGAAGGCGGCACCCGCCCGCTAGGCTACGATAAAACCATACCCAGATGCCGTGATCGCGATGACCAAATTTTTCTAGATCTCGCTGTAAATGCCCAAGCCACGGTACTCGCCAGCAAAGACGCCAGAGTGTTAGCCACGCGCGGGCGCATGAAGGTGTTGGGGGTAGACGTGATGGCGCCGGTGACGTTTGAGGCGTGGTTGACGGTGGTAATGGACTGAAACTACGCATGATGAGGAATGCGGACGGCCACGGGTTAATCCGAGGATCCAAAGCGGTGGTTTAATTTTGAAATGACGCGGAAAGGATTGCGCACAAGCGGGAAAACCAAGATTTATCATTCATCGGAAACGTAAAATTATTACACCGCGCCCAGAGCCAAGCCGCCTCATTTTCCCGTAAGAAAGCCGCCTCGTAGGCGGCGGTTCTTCAAGGCACTGTCCGCTCAGGTCGCAAGTTTAGAATGCGTCAACAGTAGAGCAAAGCTCAATCCACCCATGGTGAATCGACACAGTTCACCGCACCCAAGCTATGACCATAAAAAGCGAGGAACGACAGAGGCCAATTGCACGGTTGTGCAATGAAAACCACGGCCGCTAAATCCAAAGCACAAAGCCCTGACCCAAGCTTTCGGTAAGAGGCAAACCACGGTAGATTCCCCTCTTTTAATGCCTGAAGAAGCCCTAAAATAGGGCTCCTTCAGACATTAAATTGGTAGCTTCGCAGCACTTAGGTGGGCCGCGACCTGACTCCGTTTTGCGGGAGATATGATAATTGAAGACCTGACCGTTCGCAGTAACAATTAATCGACCTAGCGGGTTAAAGTCCCGTCCAAGGAGTTGTCCGTACACCTTGGTAGTTCAAGAG
>JAYUOW010000316.1:0-7822 GCA_043760555.1 Betaproteobacteria bacterium | reverse complement strand
TGCGCGAAGACGTGTTGGATAGCGAAATAGCTAAGCCAATCCTAAATATTAAAGATGCAGCCAACTATGCCGCCGCCAGCGCCTATTTTGAAGCTCGCGAAGGGTTGCTGCGGTCGTTGCAAGCGCAGGGCAGCAATGTGTTGGACGTAACACCAAAGCAGCTTTCGGTGCAGTTGGTAAATCGGTATTTAGAACTAAAACATAGCGGAAGAGTGTGAGCTTATGAGCAGAAAATATTTCGGTACCGACGGCATTCGCGGCAAAGTAGGCGACGCGCCAATCACGCCTGATTTTGTCATGCGGTTAGGCTACGCGGCCGGACAAGTTTTAGCGGGCGCAGGGGGGGCAAATAAGCCATCCACCGCCAACATCAAAATGAGCGCCGCTGAAAGTGCGGATAAAACTGGTCGCTTGCACGCCTTTGATGGTGCTGTCAGGCCGTCAGTATTGATCGGAAAAGACACGCGTATTTCTGGCTATATGCTCGAAAGCGCCCTAGAAGCTGGGCTCTCCGCTGCAGGGGTGGATGTGCTGTTGGTGGGGCCTATGCCCACGCCAGCGGTGGCCCACCTTACACACGCGTTGCGCTTGTCTGCCGGCGTGATGATTTCGGCATCGCATAATCCGTTTGAAGATAACGGCATCAAGTTTTTTTCAGGCACGGGTGCCAAGCTGCCTGACAGCGTTGAATTAGCCATTGAAGCTGCCATGGACACGCCGATGGTTTGCGTGCCTTCTGCGCGCTTAGGCAAGGCGCGGCGCGTGAACGATGCGGCTGGTCGCTACATTGAATTTTGTAAATCCAGCTTTCCGGCAAATTTAAATTTGCGCGGTTTAAAGTTGGTGGTTGATTGCGCCCACGGTGCGACTTATCACATTGCACCCGTGGTGTTCTCTGAGCTAGGTGCCGAAGTGATCGCGATGGGCGCGCAGCCTGATGGTATCAACATCAATCATGAAGTAGGTGCCACGCACACCGCCGCGATGCAAAAAGCGGTGATTACCCACGGCGCAGACTTCGGTATTGCGTTGGACGGCGACGGTGATCGGCTAATGATGGCTGATCGTGATGGCGAGATTTTTGACGGCGATAGATTGCTGTATGCCATCGTGAAAGATCGTGCACAGCGCGGCGTGTTGAAGGGCGGTGTAGTCGGCACGTTAATGACTAATTTTGCGCTTGAGCAATTATTTGCTAAGCAAAATATTCCGTTTGCACGCGCTAACGTGGGTGATCGCTATGTGCTAGAAATGTTGCGCGAAAAAGGTTGGGAAATGGGTGGTGAAAATTCTGGCCATTTACTATGTTTGGATAAGCACTCAACGGGTGATGGCATTATTTCGGCGTTGCAAGTGTTGGCAGCATTAAGCAACCAAGACGAAAGCCTAGCAAATACGCCCACCTTGGGGCAATTTACGTCGGAACTGCGCATGTTTCCTCAAGTAATGGTCAATGTGCGCCTAAACGCGGCGGTGTTGGCGCAATCGGGCGGCAAAATTTCACTTAAAGGCAAACCGCAAATTGATGCGGCGGTAGCGGCTGCAGAATTGTCGCTTGCGGGTGACGGCAGGGTGCTGTTACGGGCTTCGGGTACCGAGCCCTTGATACGGGTGATGGTGGAAGGCCGCGATGGCGTAAAAGTCACGGCATTGGCGAATTCAATCGCGGCGGTCGTGCGTGAGGCTTACGCAATCTAGGATTAGGTAAAACGTCACTAAAAAACGCCACCAAAACTTCAAAGCTGTAATATCATTGAAATATATGGGCGTTAAGATAGCGCTGCAGATGCATACACTATCTTTGGAGTAACTATGAAAACAGTATCTTCGCTACAAAAATTGCTTTTTAAACCCCTTATTACAGCCCTTATTTCTGGCGGTTTACTAGCCACCACGGCCGCGCATGCTGCTGCACCAATCGTTAAGTTAGACGGCTCTTCCACGGTTTATCCGGTATCAGAAGCCGTTGCTGAAGACTACCAAAAAAGCAAAAAAGGTTCCGTTAAAGTAACCGTTGGTATTTCTGGCACGGGCGGCGGATTTAAAAAGTTTTGCCGTAACGAAATTGATATTGCTAACGCTTCGCGTCCAATCTTGAAAAAAGAAATGGAAGATTGCGCTAAAGAAGGCGTGAAATACATCGAGCTACCAGTCGCATTTGATGCGCTTACCGTTGTCGTAAACCCTAAGAATGACTTTATCAAGCAAATGACTGTTGCTGAATTAAAAACGCTTTGGGAACCTGCTGCACAAGGTAAAGTAAAAATGTGGTCTGACGTAAACGCAGCGTGGCCTAAAGAGCCGATCAAATTGTTCGGCGCAGGATCAGATTCCGGGACGTTTGATTACTTTACTGAAGCTATCGTGGGTAAAGCAAAGTCTAGCCGTGGTGACTACACTGCGTCAGAGGACGATAATGTGTTGGTGCAAGGTGTGCAGCGCGATAAGTTTGCTTTAGGCTATTTTGGTTTCGCTTATTATGCAGAGAATCAAGCCAAGCTTAGATCGGTGCCGATCGTTGCGAAAGCTGGTGCGCCTGCAGTTGCGCCATCGATGGAAGCGGTAATAAACGGTAGTTATCAACCGCTTGCACGACCAATCTTTATTTATGTAAACGCGAAGTCGCTCGAGAAGCCTGAAGTGAAAGAGTTTGTTGCGTACTACATGACGCATGGCGCAAAGTTGGCTAAGGAAGTTAAGTATGTTCCGCTTCCTGCTGAAAGCTATAAGGCATCGCAAGATCACGTGAACAAAATGAAGCTTGGCACTGTGTTTGGCGGTATTTCTGAAGTGGGTGTAACAATTCAAGAATTGCTGCGTCGCGAAGCAAAGCTGTAAGCGCTAGCAATTGTAAAGGCTTTAAATGTCTAGTCGGCCGCACCAGCGTGAAGCCAGTGCGGCCGATTCATAAATTTGACTCTAAAATAATATTAAATCGTTATGGCATCCACGTTAGAAGCTCAAATGCAACTAGGCGCCTCACCTTTAAGTGACGGCCGTGAAACCGGTAGATTGTCATTCAAATTTAGCCGCAATATTAAAGAGCGCGTTATTGAGGGACTGTTATTTTTAGCGGCCGCATCGTCAGTGCTTACTACGTTTGGCATTGTCTATATTTTGGTATTAGAATCTTGGCAGTTTTTTAAAGTAGTACCAATCACCACATTCTTAACCGACACCCAATGGACACCGCTTTTTGCGGATGCGCACTACGGCATTTTGGTGTTGCTGTGCGGCACGCTCGTTACCTCATTTGTTGCGCTGCTAGTTGCGGTGCCGATGGGCACGATTATCGCCTTGTATCTTTCTGAATTCGCCTCGTTTCGGGTGCGTGAATACGCTAAACCAGTATTGGAATTACTAGCCGGTGTGCCCACGGTGATTTACGGGTTTTTTGCGCTGTTATTTGTATCGCCAATACTGCAGTGGTTCTTTCCAAGCCTGCCAGGTTTCAGCATGTTGTCAGCTGGCTTGGTGATGGGCATTATGATTGTTCCCTACATCAGTTCGCTGTCAGAAGACGCAATGCGCGCCGTGCCAATGGCTTTGCGCGAAGGCAGCTATGCCATGGGCGCCACGCGGTTTCAAACTGCAATTAAAGTAGTAACGCCAGCGGCATTTTCAGGCATCGCAGCGGCCTATATTTTGGGCGTATCACGCGCAGTCGGCGAAACCATGGTGGTGGCCATTGCGGCAGGTATGCAGCCCAATCTTACGCTCAACCCAATGGAGCCAGCAGCCACGATTACATCCTACATCGTGCAAGTAGCACTGGGCGATTTGCCACACGGCAGCATTGGGTATCAAACAATTTTTGCAGCGGGTTTAACGCTGTTTTTGATCACCTTAATGTTCAATATTTTGGGCTATGTATTACGCCGTAAATACAAAGAAAGCTACTAAGCATGAGCGCCGAATTAAACAGAGATTTAACCGCGATACGCCGCCTGATCGTCAAGGCCAAGCGTTATGACATCGCTTTTGCAGTGGTGGGATTCGTGTTTTTAGCCATCGGTATTCTTACCTTTGTTGCCCTTTTGGTAGATATGGCCGTGTCCGGCGCTGGCCGAATTAGCCTTGATTTTTTTACTAATTTCCCTTCGCGTCGCGCTGAATCAGCGGGCATATTATCGGCGTGGGTAGGCTCAGTAATGGTCATGAGTGTTACCGCTGCATTTGCTATTCCATTCGGGGTCGCAGCAGGTGTTTACCTAGAAGAATATTCACGCAAAAATTGGTTTACCGATGTAATTGAAATCAACATCAGTAATCTAGCCGGTGTGCCATCTATTGTTTATGGCTTGTTGGCACTGGGCTTGTTCGTGTATCAGTTTGGGTTTGGTCAAAGCGTGTTGTCTGCTGGTCTTACTTTGGCGCTGTTGATTCTGCCCATCATTATCGTCGCCACGCGCGAAGCCATTCGCTCCATTCCGCAAATTATTCGTGAAGGTTCCTACGCTTTGGGTGCCACCAAATGGCAAACCACATCGCACCATATTTTGCCGTATTCATTGCCCGGTATTTTAACCGGTGTCATCATTGGCCTATCGCGTGCCATTGGCGAAACAGCGCCGATTATTACGATTGGTGCATTGACATTCATCGCGTTTTTGCCAGCATCTCCAATCACCAGTGCGCCGCCTTACGTGAATTTTGAATGGCTCACTTCCGGCTTCACTGTTATGCCGATCCAAATGTTTAACTGGACATCGCGCCCCGAAGAAGCGTTTCAAGCGAACGCCGCTGCAGCTGGATTGGTGCTGATTGTGATGACGCTTTCCATGAACGCATTTGCAATCTATCTACGCTATCGTTTACGTAAAAATATTAAGTGGTAGCCCTGCTTCCACCGCTAACCAGATTATCATTTTTCAGAAAATAAAATTCTATGGCCGCTGTTATATCACCCACTACGACTGCTCCCACTGATACAGCGGTGACGCCGTTGGTCATCAAAGCAGAGTCGAAAAATTTTAATTTTTTCTACGGCGCGTTTCAGGCTCTGAAAAATATCAATATGCCGATTTATGATCGCAAGGTCACTGCGCTTATTGGCCCATCGGGCTGCGGTAAATCCACCTATTTGCGCAGCTTTAATCGTATGCATGATCTCTACCCCGGCAACCGTTACGAGGGCGAAATCATGATGTATCCGGATAACGTAAACATCTTGGCGCCGACGATTGATCCGATTGAAGTGCGCATGCGTATTTCAATGGTGTTTCAAAAGCCAAACCCGTTCCCAAAATCTATTTACGAAAACGTCGCCTACGGCCTGCGTGTACGCGGCGTAACCAAAAAATCAGTACTGGACGAAAAAGTAGAAGAAGCGCTACGTGGCGCAGCCCTATGGAACGAAGTAAAAGATCGCCTAGATAACTTGGCCTTCAATCTTTCCGGCGGCCAACAACAACGGATGTGCATCGCCCGCGCACTCGCCACCGATCCAGAAATTTTGCTATTCGACGAACCCACATCTGCCCTCGACCCCATCGCCACTGGTGCCATCGAAGAGTTAGTGCACGACTTAAAAGAACGCGTAACGATCCTAATTGTCACCCATAATATGCAGCAAGCAGCACGGGTATCTGACTTCACCGCCTACATGTATTTGGGCGAAATGATCGAGTTCGGCGTGACTGATACTATCTTCGTGAAGCCGAAACATAAAGCGACGGAAGATTATATTACTGGGCGATTTGGTTAAATTTAGGTGGCTGGAGATGCCCAATGTCCCCACACGGGGGCTACCTTCGGGTCGTAGGGCGTTTCAGGGCTATTGCGGAAACACTGTTTTGCTTTGCGCGGCTCCGATGTTGTCAGCCGTTTTGAATCCGCCGCACGACGTCTTGAGTTCGCGTGAGTCGCTCGATCATGGGCGGCAACGCTGAAAAGCCTTCCGCTATTGTTAGCACATAAGACAAAATTGCAAAAACGTACCCGACCGTCACGCCACCTTTGGCAGCGCTAATAATGCCAAAAATAATTAGGCTAGTAATCGCCAGCCAGCCGCCCGCAAACATGCCTGTTTCCGCGTCAGAGCGATGATTGCGTAAATGTCGCAACACAGTCATATGCCGTGCGAGCGAATGGGCAGATGGTTGTTGCAGAATTGACGCTTCCTTTTCGATTCTGTTATTGATGCGGATATTTAGTTTTGACGTGCGCCGCGACATTTGCGCGGTAAACAATAATATTGCCACAACCGTGATAACCGAGGCTACCCCAATTTTCCAATCGTAGATAAAGAGTACTGCGACGGCGCCGATGGTAGAAATGAGTCCGGCAATTGCCTGAGGTAAATAGGTGTCGAAGAACTGACCAAGGTCGTCGATTAGGCGAACGCGCGCAATTTTATGCGTTGCCGATATTGACTGCGCTCCAATCAAAAGCGCGAGCCGAGTTTGGATGTGGCCAAAATTACGGGTGTCATAAATTTTGCGGAGTGACCCAGATAGAATCAAAGCAGCGAGGCCAAAAATTAGAAAATAAAGCGCTAAAAATTGGCCACCAATCATGCCATCAATGGCCAATCCAATGAGGGCTGGTAGCGCTAAATTGCAGAGCGTCTCCAATACTAAAAGACCGTAAGTCAACGCAATGGGTGTCGCTTCAGCGCGTGTAAATAGCGCGTGCACCTTAAGCATTTTGCTGTTGGTCAGGCACGATCCATGGTTGGCCTGGGCGCGCGAACAGGTGGTGACAGGCTTCCGCTAAAGACTGCGATGATCGGAGATCGCAAAACAAGTTTTTTGCCTCGTGAAAATGCACATTGATCGGATTTACGCTATCCAATGGCTTAACCAGTCCAAAGGTTGGCTGTTGGATCTCGCGCTGATAGGTGCCGAACAAGCGATCCCAGATCATGAGGATGCCGCCGTAATTTTTGTCTAGGTAGAGCGCGTCCGACCCGTGGTGTACGCGGTGGTTCGAAGGGGAGTTAAAAATGGCATCAAACATGCCGAGGCTGCCAATGGTTTCGGTGTGAATCCATTGTTGATAGGCAAGCACCACGCCGTAACAAGCAATGATGAGCAATGGATCGAACCCAACAATAACAGCTGGAGCTAAGAACCATGGAGAAGTGAATCCATCCAGTGCCGAAATACGGAACGCGGTAGTCTGATCGAACTGTGGCGAGCTGTGGTGCACTGAGTGACAGATTGCCCAATAGATGCGCAACCGGTGGCCACAATAGTGATCGATAAAGTATAGAAAATCAGTAAAGACAAGGCATGCAGCGGCGGTTACAAATGATGATTCAATCGACCAAGGTATGAAGCGTGCAAGTAAAGAAAAAAATGCGGTGATGAAGGCGATAACGACGCCATTCAAAGCAATAACCCCCAGCACCGGACTGGCGCTGGCGGCCATTTCCGCAATGGAGTGCCAGGTCAGCGCGCGGTCTTTTTTTCGCTTGTATATTTCCAATGGCAGGAACAAAAAGAATGACGCGCCAAAGACGATGGCGATGTTGGATAAAAAATCAATTGGTGGCATGACAGCACTCTCTTTAAATGAACGGTTGTTTATTTATTATAATAGCAGATACAATCATTTAAGTAAACGATTGTTCAATTTAATATGAGTATAGTGAAAAATGCGTAAAACTGACCAAAATCTCATCGATAACCGAACGCAGGAAATTTTAGAGGCGGCGTTACGGTGCTTTGCTACTACAGGATTCAGCGCCGCGAGCATGCGCCATATTGCGGCCGCGTCCGGCGTGAGTCTTGGTCTGTTGTATCGCTATTTTGATGACAAGGCCGCCATCGTTGCAGCCGCCATTAGCGCTGATAGTGGGGAATTTAGTAGGCGCTTA
>JAYUOW010000315.1:0-7851 GCA_043760555.1 Betaproteobacteria bacterium | reverse complement strand
CGTACAGCATATTCACGCTCGACTTCAAAGCGCGGATGCATCATGCGGTTGGCTAATTCACCATTGGTGTAAAAATAAGTAAGCCAGATGTGCTGATGTCGAGCCTGCCAATGGCTATCCATTTGCCACTCTCCACGCGCGGTAAATTATCGAATACGGTGATGCGGTTGCCCGGATCATTGGTAGTAACAATTTCGCCATCGGGCTTGTGATACAGCATTACGCGCGGAATTTCGGCGGTGAAGCGCAAGCGGATTGGGCGCTGGTCAACCATCACCACGTCACCTTCGGAAACCTGTGTGCCCGCACCGGCGACGATGCCGTTCACCATAATGCGGCCAGCGGTAATCATTAGTTCCATATCGCGACGCGAGCCTAGGCCAGATTGCGCCATAATTTTATGCAGGCGTTCGCGTTTAACCACTTGCTTGGTGGCAATGGCTTCAGCAAATTGGCCAGACTTCGTTTCTTCAGTCTGGCGACGCTGGTCGGCAATTTCTGAGGGCGTGGCAAAGCGATTGCCGCGACCACCGTTACCACTCGGACTACCCACCATATTGCCGATATTGTCTTCGTCAATTGGCGCTAACGGCGCGCGTGGTGCGGATTGGCGGAAGGGCGTCTTTTTGCCGCCGCGATTTTTACGGGCGTTATTGTTGCTTGGTGGTTGACGATTTTTAGCGCGCACATTGCTACCGTCGCTATTGATAATTGGCTCGCCGTCAACGCCAAGTGCCAGCTTAACTTGCGGTACAAAGAAGCGCTCTTCTATTTGCACATCTTGCGAATCGCGCGGCACAATTGGTTCACGCGGTGTTTGATTGCGATTGTTTGGGCCACGCTCGTTGCCGCGTGGGCGTTGATTACGACCGCGTCGGTTATTGCCACTTCCAGCATTGTTTGGATTGGCTGAGCCTCGAGGGCCACGATCAACACGTGGTGTACCGTCAGAGTTAAGCCGTGGTGGGCGCTCCGGGCGTGTCTGTCCTTCAACACCGAGTTCAACGGTTCCATCTTCACGCGGCGTTTGGCTACGTTGGGTGCCTTGCGTTCGCGTGCGACCGCGACGCGGGCCGCGTTGTTGTCTGCCGTCCCGCGCTGGACGGGCTTCTCCGGTAATTGGGTCGATGCTTGTGGTTTGCACTACGCCTTCGGCATTTGCGGTACCGGTAGCATTGCCTTCGCCGCGTGGTGGGCGTGGGCCACGCTCTGGCCGTGAGCCTCTGCGTTGATTAGGTTGCGTGGATTGCGCATTGCTTCTGTTGCGATTATTTGGTCGGCGTTCTTGCGCGCCATCTAATCTTGGTGCGCCTGCATTACCGTCGATCGCATTGTTGTTGAATTCGCTAGTGGTATTCGCATTTGCATCGCCGCGCCCTTGCGGACGGCCACCCGCACGAGGAGTGCGGCTTTTTTGATTGCGTGGTCGATTGGCGTTGTTGGCATTGCGGGTATTGCCATTACCATTACCGTCAGCATTAGTGCGTGGCTGAAACGGTTGGGCAATTACGTTGCCATCAGCTTGTCCGCCGCTAGGTTTGCGTCTGCCCCCGCCCCCGCCCCCGCCCCCACCTGCTGCGCCGCCGCTGCGTTTGTTACGCGGGGGGGCGATGGTGTTACCGAAATTATCTGCGCGATTACCTGCGCTTGCGCCGCCGCCAGCACTGGATCGCCGTCCGCCGCCACCAGCGCCGCGCTTGCCGGTTTTAGTCGTGTTACCGTTTTTGTTGCCGCGACGTTTGGTGTCGTCTACGCCAGAGATGGATTCTCTTTCTTCACCAATATATTTGCCGTCCACATAGCCACGGGCGGGTTTAAGAATTACTGAGCGGCGTACTACCATGATTTTTTGTCCTCTTCAATTGCTGGCGTAGCGAGTGGGGGCGAATCTAGCGCGTCGCTAAGGTCAGCATGATTGGTGGGTGGCGTGTTTTGTGGTGTTGACATGGGATCGCTTGTTGGGTCTGTTGCTGTTGGTGGCACGGTTGGCGGCGTGGAAGCTTCAATAGGGTCGAAATCAGTTTCTGATTCATCTTGTGCATAGGGCGTGCCCGCTGGAATTTCATCCACATAATGCTGCGTGGGTGCCATCGGCGTGAGTTCAAGCGCGCCCAATAAACTGGCGGCCTGCGTTGTGGCGTTATGCGGATTTTCAAGGGTAGATTGCAGCTCGTGCAGCGGCGGTAGTTCTTCCAAAGTACGCAAATTTAGGTCGTCCAAAAAGTGTTTGGTGGTGGCAAATAGCGCGGGACGCCCCACCACTTCTTTATGACCAATTTCTTCCACCCAGCCACGGTCTTCTAGCACTTTTAAAATATGGGGTGATACCTGTACGCCGCGCACATCTTCAATATCGGCGCGAGTTACCGGCTGACGATAGGCAATAATCGCTAAAGTTTCCATCACGGCGCGCGAGTATTTTGGCGGCTTGTCGTTACTTAATTTATCTAGGTAGCGCTGGTATTGCGGTTTAACTCTAAAGCGATAACCGCCTGCTACTAAATTTAGCTCGACCGAGCGGCCGTGCCATTCCAGCTTTAATTCATCGAGCATGATGCGTATCGTGTCACCATTAATTTGCCCGTCAAATAAACGACGTAACTCGTTAATTTGCATCGCCTCATTAGCAGCAAGTAAAGCGGCTTCAAGCACGCGTTTGGCATCGGCAATTTCGATTGGGCCTTCGGGCACGATGTCCGTGGCGTCGATGGTTTCGCCGTCAGTGATGGCAATTGCGGTCGCTTCGGTAGGCGTTTCTTCACTTAACGATGCCTCGGAGACGCCCGAAAATAGGGCATCTTCAGGCACTTTCTCAACTGTTTCGTTGGCTGTTTCAGTATTATTGTTGTTAGATTGCGTCATGGTATAAATTAAAAATTAAATGGGTTACTGATTTTCTGGCGCCGATGCGGCACTTTGTGCGTCATCAAACGCTTGCTGCTGAAGCGCGTCAGCGGTTTCATAAAATTCGCTATCCGCTAAAATGCCGGGTTGGATGCGACGTTCTGACTCCACCGTGCTTATGCTTGCCACCCGCACGTATATCGGCGCGTAGGGCTCTGATTGCGCGATGTGGATTAACGATTCGCGCGCTAGTTCTAACACCGCTAAAAAGCTCACCACCAACACCGCTACACCTTGGTTGATGTCGAACAAACTGTCAAACGACACGTAGCCATCGGTGTTTTGCAGGCTGCGCAACACGCGGCTCATGTGCGCCCGCACGGAAAGTTCCTCACGGCCTACATGGTGGCGCTTATTGGCTTTGGCGCGCGATAAAATCTGCCGCCATGCTTCCGATAAATCTGCAACCAGCACCGTCGGCACACGGCGCACTAGGCTTTTTTCAATCAGTACATCGACCAAGCTAAAATCGCGCCCTTTTTGCGGTATGCGATCAAGCTCCGCCGCCGCTGCTTTCATACGTTCATATTCCATTAAGCGGCGTACCAACTCAGCTCGCGGGTCGAGCGGTTCGGCTTCGTTTTCACGCGGTGGGCGCGGCAATAACATGCGCGATTTAATTTCAATCAGCAGCGCTGCCATTAACAAATATTCGCCCGCCAATTCAAGTTGCGATGTTTCCATCGCCTCCACGTACACCATGTATTGGCGGGTTAATTCCGCCATGGGAATATCAATAATATCGAGTGAGTGCTTACGAATTAAATACAGCAGTAAATCTAGCGGGCCTTCAAAAGCTTCTAAAAATACGCTTAAGGCATCGGGTGGAATAAACAAATCAGTCGGAAACTGGGCAATTGCTTCGCCCTTAATACGTCCGAAAGGCGCGATTTCTCTGGCTTCTGCGACTAAAGCATCAACCTCGGCCGCAGCATGCGGGATAGTATTGTCAACAACGAGTTCTACGGTCATGAGTAAATGTGGATCAGTAAAATTTTAGCGGCGAACGCGTGAAGGCCGGTAGGTAAGAAACAATGCGGATTGCGCCATTTCGCTGGCGCTGTGGCCAATGCTCGGCACAACTTGGGCTTTCCAGCTATGCGCTTTTTTTTGCGCTTCGCCTGCGATGCGCATTTGTTCAATAAAAAATGTGCCGCGATCAAAACGATGATTGCCTTGCAACATGGCGCCAGCGGTTTTTGAAAGTTGCGGGTGGGCAGGGTCGCGATCTTCTGCACCCAGCAACACCAGAACATTGCGCGACATGCCACGGGCAAGCGCTGCGGGGCAATCGGCAGGCGCGTAGGGCCCATTGGCAAATGAATACGGATAAGCCGCAGCACCGCCAGCTATTTCAGCGCAGGTCGGCAACAAATACCAACCCGCGTTCGCCGCAATGGCAAAATCTGCGCGCACGGTGGGAGCCAGCATCATCATTTTTTGAACAAACTGCCCGCCAGCCGAATGTCCAAACATGCGGTAGGTTTTTTGATTGCTTAGCGTGGCAGCCAGTGCTGAATCAAAAATATTTTCGATCGATGCGTAGCTAGATTTGCTGAAGTCACTACCCGTAATTTCACCAACGGTGTAGTCAGCTTGCTTTGGAAACGCAGCTGCAGAAAATTCCGGTGCCAAGATAAGTAAGCCGTTGAGATCAGCCGCTACCAACCATTCGTCCCGTGTTTTTTCCGCATCGCGATCTAGCCCGTGCATCGTGAACCAAATAGTGGTGTCAGCCGTAAAGCGCTCTGGCTTATAGCTAAATACCCTGATGTCGCGACCCTTTGCATCCCGATAAATAAAGCTTGACTTACCGCTTGGAATGCTCACAGCCTGTGCCTGAAGACGCCCTATTATAGGGCTTCTTGAGGCACTTTCTACATCGAATTTTGTCTGTGCGCACCCAAATAAAAAGGCGCTGCAAAGGGCGGATGCAACAAACGCACGGGCTGTTTTTAAGGCGGATAATTTAGCTGCTGTTTGCATATTAAGAATAATTTAAACCCATGGCGCCGCGCACGGTGCGCATGGTGTCTTCAGCCACTTCGCGGGCGCGCTCGCAGCCGTCGGCTAATATGTTTTTAACCAATGTTGGATCTTCTTCAAACGGGGCGGCGCGTTCGCGCATCGGGGTTAGCTCTGCAATCACGGCGTCAATTACCGGCTGCTTGCATTCAAGGCAGCCAATGCCTGCAGACACGCAACCTGCTTGCACCCATGTGCGCACGTCGGTGCTGGTGTATACCTCATGCAGTTTCCACACGGGGCATTTTTCAGGGTCGCCCGGGTCGGTGCGGCGCACGCGAGCGGGGTCGGTTGGCATTTTGCGGATTTTTTCAGTTACTGCAGCAGGCGGGTCGCGTAGTTCAATGGCGTTGCCGTAACTTTTAGACATTTTTTGCCCATCTAATCCGACTAATCGCGAAGTAGGTGTGAGTAGCGCTTGCGGTTCTGGCAACAATACTTTGCCGCCGCCTTCTAAAAACCCAAACAAACGTTCGCGGTCACCCAATGCCAAATTTTGCACGTCGCTTAATAATTCGCGAGCGGCTTCCAGCGCAGCGTCATCGCCGTTTTGCTGATAACGCATGCGCAATTCGTTGTAAAGTTTGGCTTTTTTGGAACCCATTTTTTTCACAGCGGCTTCCGCTTTTTCTTCAAAGCCTTTTTCGCGACCAAACAAATGATTAAAGCGCCGCGCAACTTCGCGGGTGAGTTCCACGTGCGAAACTTGATCTTCGCCCACCGGCACCATATTGGCGCGGTAAATTAAAATATCAGCCGCCTGCATCAGCGGATAGCCTAAAAAACCATAGGTCGATAAATCGCGGCCACGCTCAGCTAATTTTTCAATTTGGTCTTTGTACGTGGGCACGCGCTCAAGCCATGAAAGTGGCGTAAAAAATGAGAGCAATAACGTAAGCTCAGCATGTTGCGGCACGCGTGATTGCACAAATAACGTAGCCTGCGCCGGATCAATACCCGCCGCAATCCAATCGACGACCATGTCGTAGACGTTTTCTTCGATAACATCCGGCGTTTCGTAGTGCGTGGTGAGCGCGTGCCAATCGGCCACAAAGAAAAAGCAAGGGTGCTCATGCTGCAACTTCACCCAGTTTTTTACGGCACCATGATAGTGGCCAAGGTGTAAGCGGCCTGTGGCGCGCATACCGGATAGAACGCGGTCTGGATACATACGGTTTTTAAGTTAGTTTATGAATAAAAATATTTTTAAGCGCAATTTGTCCGTGGTGTTCTGTACGGTTTAAATGTGCGGCTCAATTGGTTTTGGGCGATATGCTATGGGCAATTTTTATCGCTTGCACTGCTGTGCATGTCAGTATTTTAGGTAATGTAAGCGTTTGCCTAGTGAGGTCTTTGCGCTGCGGTTATCAATATTGCAACCGGTCTGTCGCCGATTCTTCGCAGTTTTCTGTGTGGTGCTATGTGATTTACGGCGCTGGTGAGTTGCCTTAAGCGCTACACATTAACTTGTATTATATCAAAACTACGCACCTAGCGTGAGGGCAAGTAAATCTCAGCCCAAGCCAACAATAAAAAATGCAAATTGGGCGCTAAGCCGTAACAGCGGCATGACGAAGGCGCTAAGAACGCCAGTCCAAATTAGCGCAATTAGGATGAACATGCCGTAAGGCTCAATCCGCGAAAACGGGATGGAAAGCGAATCAGGAAGCATGCCAACTAATATGCGGCCGCCATCTAGCGGCAGCAGCGGAAACAGGTTAAACACCATCAGCCCTGCGTTCACTAAAATACCGGCTTGGCCAACCCGCACAAAATACTCCGCAGCACCAGATTCATCCAGCAGCGTCGCGATGCGCAAAAATATCGCCCAGCCAATCATCATTACAAAATTAGCCAATGGGCCTGCTGCCGCAACCAGCGCCATATCGCGTTTTGGTTTGCCTAGGTTGTAGTAATTAACAGGTACTGGTTTAGCACCGCCAAAAACGAAGGGTGTGAACAACAGCGTAAGAATCGGCACTAAAATTGTCCAAACCGGATCAATATGCTTGATCGGATTTAAGCTAACACGCCCCATCATGTACGCCGTTGCATCACCCAAGCGCTTGGCCGCATACGCGTGTGCGGCTTCATGCAGCGTGATGGCAAGCAGCATGGGAACGATGTACACAAGAATTTTTTGGATAAAATCTGCAGGCATTTTTACACGTCTCTAATCATTATCATCCAACCCAAACCCTGCAATTGATCCCTTGCCGCGCCGCACCAATAGGGGTTCTGCGCCAGATAGGTCGATGACGGTGGTGGGCAAATTGCCGCATGCGCCGCCGTCTAAAATTAAGTCTACGCGCTTGCCTAAGCGGGTGCGAATTTCTTCGGCGTCGTTAAGCGGTTCGTCATCATCGGCAAGAATTAGTGTGGACGATAATAGCGGTTCGTTTAGTTCGGCCAATAGCGCAGCGGTCACCACATGTTCGGGCACGCGCACGCCGATGGTCGCGCGCTTGGGGTGCGCGATGCGGCGCGGTAGCTCGCGCGTGGCTTCTAAAATAAAAGTATAGCTGCCGGGCGTATTGGCGCGCAGCATTCGGTATTGCACATTGTTTACTTTGGCAATCGTGCCAATCTCAGATAAATCGCGACACATTAAAGTGAAGTGGTGATTATCGCCTACGCCGCGAATGGCGCGAATACGCTCCATCGCCTGTTTGTCGCCGGTGTGGCAACCTAGCGCGTAGCAAGAATCTGTCGGGTAGGCAATCACGCCGCCTTTGCGCACGATGTCCGCTGCGCGCTTGATTAAGCGCGATTCGGGGTGCGTTGGGTGAAGTGTAAAAAATTGGGGCATGGTTGTTTACTGGACGCGGAACTTCGACCACACGGGAGTGAGGGCGGACGATAACGGCGGCAAACTGCCAGGTAAAAACGGACTTTCGCCCAAGGCATGAAAATCCGCACCAC
>JAYUOW010000314.1:0-2786 GCA_043760555.1 Betaproteobacteria bacterium | reverse complement strand
TTTTGCGTTCAGCACGCGACCGTCGCCCAGTGCCAACTTGATGTCCTTAAAACCCTGCACCACATGGTCGTTGGTTAAAATGTAGGCACCTTTGGCGTCGGCATTCACGATCACGCCAGAGCCTAAGCTGGATGATCCTTCACGTCCGCTATTTTGTTGCTCCTCAGCTTCGCCCTTATTTTCCGGCAAGCCAAAAAACCGCCGAAACAGTGGATTATCAGACCTTGATCGCTTGTTTGTGGGTGCGGCAGCCCGGCTAGCAGAAATATTTACCACAGATACCATCGCTTTTTTCGCGGCATCAGTGTAACCACCGCGCGGCGCATTTCCTTGCGGGCCGCTAGTACTTAATCCGCCCAATCCCCCAAAAAGACCGCCTACAGCGCCATTACCCGATAGTGAAGACTCACGTATCTCCACCACATTGCGCCGCCACGGCGTCCAATCAGGGCGCACTAAGGTGATGACAAAAATAATTGCCAACGTCACGGTCACAAATTCCGCGAACAATAACCAGAGCCTACGCATATAAGTAAATCCAAAATATTTAACGGTGCAGCAATAAAATGATGTGAAAAAGGGCAACGCACGCGTTGCCCTTCTTTAACCATGCTTGTGCTTGAAGTTTACGCGCAATCTGCGCTACACAGCAAGACAGTATAGTTTTGTTACCTTTCTAAAAGCTTACTTCTTTAGCGAGTCACGAATTTCGCGCAACAGCAAAATATCGTCTGGTGTGGCGGCTGGTGCTGGAGGCGCTGCGTTTTTCATTTTGTTAATGGCTTTTACCATCATGAAAATCACGGCCGCCAAAATCATAAAATTAATCGCGATAGTGATGAAATTACCATACGCAAATACCGGAACACCGGCTTTTTTTACCGCTTCCAACGTCATTGCTGTGCCGGCTGGGACATCTTTAAGCGCATAAAACATATCTGCGAAATTGACATTACCGATAATTCTACCCACTACCGGCATGATCAAATCACCAACCATTGAATCTACAATTTTGCCAAATGCGCCGCCGATGATAACACCCACTGCTAGATCAACGACATTGCCCTTAAGTGCAAACTCTTTAAATTCTGAAGTAAAGCTCATGATTTTCCCCTGTGTTGGTATTAAATAATTAGAACAAACAAATAATACACCTAATAAATCGTCGCTGTTACCCCTAGGATGTGAATAAGGGTTGCCGCAGGATTGTCATCGTATCGATGAATTCCAATCACTTATGGATTTAAATTTCCAAAACCGCGCAACTTTCAATTTAAATACGCGGGATTCTTCGCATTTTGGCACTTGGGGGCTTTATGTTTGACAGCGTAGTCGGTAAAATAGCAATCGGAGTGATAAATCCGAGTTAATATTTTTTGAAAAAATCCTGCCATGACTGCAATCTTAAAAACTAACGTTGACCAAAAGAAACGCCGGAATCTCATCATTGCCACTGTTGCCGTTGGCGGTGTTGCTGGTGCCTCCGTAGCGATTCCCTTCGCGTTTAGCATGAAGCCTTCCGCCCGCGCCATCGCGGCTGGTGCCGCCGTGCCGGTTGATCTTTCCGCCATTGAACCAGGTCAGCAATTAACGGTTGAATTTCGCGGTGCGCCGCATTGGATTATTCGCCGCACGCCAGAAATGATCGCGCAGTTGAAGAAAAACGACGCCGTTTTGGCTGATCCAAAGTCTGAGGCATCGAAGCAGCCCGCTTATGCCAAAACTGACAGCCGTGCGCTAAAAGATGAATGGTTTGTTGCCCGTGGGGTGTGTACGCACCTAGGCTGCTCGCCGACGTATCGTAAAGAAATTGGAGCCGCTGATCTTGGCGCTGAATGGCCAGGCGGCTTCTTTTGTCCGTGTCACCAATCGAAATTCGATTTGGCTGGTCGTGTCTGGAAGGGCATGCCTGCACCTGCGAATCTGGAAATCCCAGCATATCGTTTTGTCACTGAGACTTCAATTCTCATTGGCGAAGATTCCAAAGGAGCTTAAAAATGGCAAGTGTTCCAAAATCAAATTCTGTTGCAACCGGCACCGTTGGCAAAGCGCTCGGCTGGGTAGATGATCGTTTCCCCCTAACAAAGATGTACAAAGAGCATTTGGGTGATTATTACGCACCCAAAAACTTCAACATTTGGTACTACTTCGGCTCGCTTGCGTTGCTAGTGTTAGTGATGCAAATCGTTACTGGTATTTTGCTCACCATGAACTATAAGCCTGATGCTTTATCCGCATTTGGCTCAGTTGAATACATCATGCGCGATGTGTCATCCGGCTGGTTAATCCGTTACATGCACTCCACGGGTGCCTCGATGTTCTTCGTCATCGTGTACCTACACATGATGCGCGGCTTGATGTACGGCTCATATCGCAAACCACGCGAATTGCTATGGGTATTCGGCGTCATGATTTACTTGGCGTTAATGGCTGAAGCCTTCTTCGGTTACTTGCTACCGTGGGGTCAGATGTCTTACTGGGGCGCACAGGTAATTATCAATTTGTTCGGTGCGATTCCGTTTATTGGTGAAGACGTAGCGGTATGGATTCGCGGTGATTACAACGTAGGGGATGCTACGCTGAACCGCTTCTTTGCCTTCCACGTGATCGCTATTCCATTGGTGTTATTGGGCTTAGTTGCCGCGCATTTAGTGGCGCTGCACGAAGTTGGCTCAAACAATCCTGATGGTATCGACATCAAGAAAAACAAAGATCCAAAAACTGGTACGCCCCTGGATGCGATTCCATTTCATCCTTACTACACCGTAAAAGATCTGGTCGGCGTG
>JAYUOW010000313.1:0-24032 GCA_043760555.1 Betaproteobacteria bacterium | reverse complement strand
TGAGCAGGGCGGCTTTATGAAAGTGCGCAACGATGGCGATTTGGTAAAACTGACGGCGAAAATGTTGCTTTAAGTCGGCGCGTTCATCTTGGTATTTGCAGATCATGGTGAAGGCGACGTTGCAAAACATATAGCGGGTATTCATGTTGACATGCGTTTGGGTTTCATCCCAATAGCGGTCGTAGCAGTGTTTATCTTCAAAATTCGCTAAAAATTTTGGTGAATACGGAAGCGATGCGGAATCGCCTGCCTTTGCAGCGAAGCCTAAGCGCACCATGTCGCCGCGACTTAAATCGTGTGGATTATCAAACGCCATATAGCTCATTAGCGGGATGCGCTTATTTTCAATCTGATAAAACTTGATCGTGCCGCCGCGTTTGTAGGCCGGCACTAGCGGTTGCATGAGCCATTCCCAGTGGCTGGAGAGTGGCGTTTGACGGGCATCTCGGACGAGGTCTATGTATTTTTCCCAGTCTTCGTAGTCTGATTCATGTAACGTCTCGCCGACCTTGCCAATAAAGCTTACTTTTTCTAAGCAGTGCGCACCCTGTGCAGCTTCGTCCCACGCGGGCGGGTAGGGGCGGCCGAAGCGATCAACAATATCAGATGCGTCTTCAAGCGGAATATCTTTGCCGCAAACTTCAAAAGTGAGGAGAGCGGTGTCGGCATCGTAGAAAAAATGCAGGCGTACTTTGAGCACATCTAGGGTGTACGTTGGCCCATCGCGATGGAGTGCTACTTTTACTTGCGCTATGTCGTCGCGCCTAAAAATATAAATCGACGATTGCGCACCGCGCCCGTCCTCACCCACGCCGTACAAAAACCGTTGCACATAGGGCAGAAAATAAACGAATTCTTCGTAGCCGGTGAGGCATGATTCATCATCAATTAGCAGTGGGTCTTTCACAAATTTCCACGCGCCTGGCTTATCTTTTAGTACATCCCAAAAATGCCCGCCAGTCAGGCTTACGCTCGCGTCGCGCTTCAATGGCCGCAATTGAATGGGCCAAATTAGGGTGTGATGAAAGTCGCGAACGAGTGTGGTCATGGTTGGAATATGCGTAAATTATTTTGGTTGAAACGCCGGGTCGCCAAAGCGCCATAGTAAAAACGAATAGATGTCAGCAAGCTCAGCGTTCCGTTGTGATTTGGTAGAGCCTATGCCATGCCCTGCATCATAATCTAGTCGCAACAAAATCGGTGTAGCGGCTTTATTAGCAGCCTGCAAGCGGGCTGCAGCCTTAGCTGATTGCCATACTTCCACGCGCGGGTCATTCACGCCGTGCATGAATAGTACAGCCGGATATTTGGTGTTGTCTTTTACCTGATGCAAGGTGCTCATGGCCAGTAAACCTTTGAAACCCGCTTCGTTATTGATGCTGCCGAATTCTTTTACGTTCGGTGGGCCGTTGGGCGTAAATTCCATGCGCATGGCGTCCATTAAACCTACCGATGGTACGACGGCTGCGAATAAATCTGGCCGTTCGGTTAACGCACGGCCAACGGTAATGCCGCCTGCGCTACCGCCCGCAATCGCGAGTAATTCGGTGCGGGTAAATTTACGTTGAACCACAAATTCCGAGCACGCAATTAAATCTTTCCAAGTATTAGGTTTGGTTTGCATTTGCCCGCCGCGATGCCACGCATCGCCAAACTCACCGCCGCCGCGCACGTGGCACGTACCCAGTATGCCGCCGCGCTCAAGCCACGCCATATTGGTGGCTGAAAACGTGGGCGACATGGTGATGCCATACGCACCGTAGGCGCGCAGCAGGGTGGGGTTGTTGGCGTTAAGCAAGGTGCCGCGTTTGTACATAAGCGATAGCGGCACAGACGCACCGTCTTTAGTGGGCACATTTAAACGCACTTCGCTAATTTGGCTAAAATCAACTTTTGATTTTGGTAGCAATCCGGTATTGCTCACATTGCCACTGCGCGATTCAATCGCCATGTACTGCGGGCTTTCGGTCCAGCCTTCAAGCCGCACTAAAGCACCGGGCTTTTTAGGGTCAGTGAGCAGTTGCCGAATAGACAAATCAAATGGCAAACGCACAAATTCAAGCTTGCCCGCAGATACACCAGAAAAATTTAAACGCTGCAATCTATCCACACCAAAATAAAGCTCACGCACATACAAGGCATCAAGTGCCAACGACATTTGCGCCAGCACCGTGTCGCCCTGCGGCACGACGGTGGCGGCGTTGGCGAGGTTAGGTTGCTCTAAGCCAATGCGCAAAATTTTGCCGCGCTGCGCGTTGGCGTGCGATAGCGCGTACACGTCATCGTTAGCGGCTTCAATTTCGGTAATTTTATCCTTCGGCTCAACCACTTTGCGCCACGAAGGTGTGCCAGTACTCAGTGCTTTTGCCACGTAGAGGCTTAATTCACGGGCATCTCCGTGCTGTACGGTAGCCAGCATATACTTGCCATTGGCGGTCATGGATACGGCAGGAATGTCGATATTATCAAGCTCAAACTTGCCTAAGCCATCGCCAAATTGTAGTTGGTCGGTTTCGATTCCTCGCCCCATAAAGTGGCGATAGGCGGCGGATTTCAAATATTGGTTTTTAGCGTCACCTGGCTTAGGTGCCGGTAGGCGGTTGTAAAAAAAAGATTTGCTGTCGGATGCCCAAGCGGTCACATCAGCAAAGCCAATACGGTCGATGACGAAGCCGGTGTCGCGACTAGCGGCATTGGTAATTTCAATCACACGCAAGCTGGTTTCTTCGCTCCCGCCTGCGGCCACACCAACGGTGGCTAATTGGCCGTCAGGGGACGCGCGATAGCTGTCAATGCTATAGCGCTTGCCGCTGGTTGAAATGCTGGCCGCGTCGAACACTAAGCGTTCGGCACTGCCATAGCTGTCGCGTACAAATAAGCGGCGGCTGGTTTCACCGGGTGCAGTTTTGAAATAAAAAATTCGGTTGCCCGCAAGCTGCACGCCACCGATGACCACGCCAGATTCAGAAAGGGCGGAGATACGCGATTGTAGAGCTTCTCTGCCCGGTAGCGCATCTAAAGCAGACCGCGCAAAATCATCCTGACCACGTAAAAATTTGGCTACTTCTGGCGCATTTACATCTTCCATGTAGCGGTAGTTGTCAGTTACTTGCGTGCCAAAAAAAGTTTCGGTCACCGCGCGCACCGGTGCTACCGGCGGCATGGGCTTCGTTGGTAAGGTTGGCGCTGTTACGGCAACGGCGATGGGTGCAGTCGCGACTGGCGCCACGGTGGTTGGTGTTGGCGCTGCGCAGGATGCCAAGGCGATTGCAATGGCTGCAATGCTGGCGCGTTTGATGGTGTTGCTTCCCTTAAATTGCGATGTCATTTTTATACTTTCATGTACTCGTTTTTAGAATAGTTAAAGCCAATTGCGCTACCTTTTTACCAGTAATTTTCCACTACGATGTGTCCCGCTTCAAGCTTTCGATTCATCCGAAAGCCGCGTGTTTTAAGGATTGTGCGTATTTCTTGCACCATGGCTGGGTTTCCGCACAGCATAAAGCGCGAGTGTTTGTTGTCTAGCGCTACACCACATTTTTCCATCAGTTCGCCGCTTTCAAGCAATGCGGTGGCGCGGCCATGCAAAATGCTGACGTCGCCCATGTGAGCGAGGTCATCGGGCTGGCGGGTTACGGTTCGCACATGCACGATGGATTTTTTACGGCCTGTCGAATACTTGGAAGATAAGCTTGCGTTAATTGCGGCGATTTCGTCGCGATAGGCTAAATCAGCGGCTTCGCGGGTGGTTTGTACAATAATTAAACGATCAAATTGCGCCCAAATATTAGGTTCTTGCGCCATCGAAATAAACGGGGCTAAACCGGTGCCGGTGGCAAAAAGCCAAAGGTCGCGCGCGTCAGATTCAAATGGCGATGAGCCAAAGAAACGCTCAGCCGTTAAAAAACCTTGGGCGATGGGGTCAAGATGCACGCCGTCACCGACATTACACGCACCCAGTTTGGTCGTGAATTGCCCGCCATCAACGACCACGGAGAAGAACTCTAAAAATGAGTCGCTTGTAGCCGAAGCAATGGAATAAGGCCGCCATAAAATTGCACCGTCTGCACCCGGCAGCCCAATGCGGGCAAACTGCCCAGGCACGAATTTAAAGCCTTTCGGGCGCGTTAAGCGAAACGAAAACAGCTTATCGGCCCACTGTTTTTTCCAGATGATAGATTCAACGGTGCCGATGGTGGTTTCAGCTAAGGGTGTTGCGTTGTTTGAAGATGTAGTCACGGTCAGTATTTCTATGATTTTTAGGTTCTAGGATGGGCTAAGTCTAACAAAGTTGGTGGAGGCTTGTGCTGGCAATTTGTGTCGTTAATTTAGCCCGAATTGCAAGGCGGCAAGCCGCGCATATAGGCCGTCTTGAGCCACTAGCGCGTCATGCGTGCCTTCGGCGACAATGCCGCCTGCATCAAGCACCACCACGCGGTGGGCGTTGCGCACAGTAGCAAGCCGGTGCGCGATGATGATGGTGGTGCGACCTTGCATCAGCTTTTCAAGCGCTAACTGCACTTTTTGCTCGGACTCAGAATCCAGCGCGCTGGTGGCTTCATCCAGCAGCAAAATAGAGCGATTAGCCAAAAATGCACGGGCGATAGCGATGCGCTGACGCTGGCCGCCCGATAGCCGCACGCCGCGCTCGCCAAGCCACGTATTTAAGCCCTGCGGCATGGCTTCGATAAATTCCATTGCGTATGCCGCCCGACAAGCCTCAATAACTTCTGCATCAGACGCGTCCAGACGGCCATAGCGGACGTTATCCATCACGCTGGCTGCGAAGACCACAGGGTCTTGGCTTACCAGCGCTACGCGGCGTCTAACGGCCTGCGGTTCGGCTTGGCGCAAATCGATGCCGTCAATTGAAACGGTGCCAGTTTTAGGATCATAAAAACGCAGCAGCAGCTGAAAAAGCGTAGTTTTGCCAGCACCACTTGGCCCCACCAGTGCCAATACTTCGCCCGGTGCTATTTGTAAGTTTAAATTGGCGATTGCCGCCGTTTCAGGACGCGATGGATAGTGAAACACCACGTTTTCAAACCGCACGGCACCGGCTTGCGGCACGGCATCAAAATTAACTGGATTGGCGGGCGCTTCAATATCGGGTTTGGTGTTAAGCAGCGTCATTAACCGCTCGGATGCACCGGATGCGCGCATGAGCTCGCCATACACTTCGCTCACGGCATTCACCGCGTTGGCCACAATCACCGCATAAAAAATAAACGCAGTCAGCTCGCCCGCTGTGATGCGCCCGGCAATCACGTCGCGCCCGCCAATCCACAACACAATGCCCACAGCACCGAAGGCCAGCACAATCACGGCCGCCACCAACGCCGCGCGAAACCGCGCGCGGGTTACGCCGCTGGCAAACACGCTTTCAATATTGTCGTTAAATTTTTTGTTGGTGTAGTTTTCATTGGCGTAGGCTTGCACCGTGCGTACTTCATGCAGGGTTTCATCAATGAAAGCAGCGGTGTCAGCCACGCGATCAACCTGCGCCTTTGACAGCGTGCGAATGCGGCGGCCTAAAATTAAAATAGGTGCCAACACAAACGGAATACCCATTAGCACGAACAACGCTAATTTGGTGCTGGTGATAAACAGCATCACCAGCCCACCAATCAGCATCACCGTGCTGCGCAAGGCATAGGAAAACGCGCTGCCAATCACGCCTTCTAGCATGGTGGTGTCGTTAGTGAGCCGCGAGATTACTTCACCCGTGCGCGTAATTTCAAAAAAGCCCGGGGACAGCTTTAATACGTGCTTAAACACGCTCAAGCGAATGTCGGCCACGAAGCGCTCGCCCAACCATGCAATTAAATAATACCGTGAAAATGTCGCAGCTCCCAGCAGCACAATCATGCCGATTAGTACGAACAATGTGCTATCAAGGGCTGCTGCATTTTGCGCGCTAAAACCTTGATCAATCACGTGTTGCAAGCCTTTGCCGATGCTGAGCATGGTGCTGGCGGCAATGAGCAATGCCACCATCGCTAACGCAAAGCGGCCGCGATGCGGCTTTAAAAATTGCCACAACGCTAGCAGCTTAGTGAGCTCGCGCGGGCTTTTTTTAGGTTGGGGGTTGTCAGTGGATTGACTGGATTCAGATGCTGCGTTCAGTGGTTTTGCTGCCGCGGCGCTACTAGAATCGGAGGTGCTGGGGATTGGGGGGGTATTTGCATTCACGCCGTCTATTTTACGGCACTTCGACAGCTTCAGAAAATCGCTTATTGATGCCCTGAAGATGCCCTAAAATAGGGCGTCTTCAGGGCATCGTTCAAGCAAATTTAGGCCTTCGGCACCACCGCAACCGTTAATCGCGAAATACAAACCAATTGCTGTTTGTCATTTTCAATCCGAATTTCCCATACCTGTGATGCACGCCCCAGATGCAGTGGGCGGGCGGTGCCCGTCACCACGCCGCTGCGCACACCGCGAATATGGTTGGCGTTAACCTCGGTGCCGACAATATTGAATTGGGCTAGATCAATGCACATATAGGCGGCCGTAGAGCCCAATGTTTCGGCAAGCACAACCGACGCGCCACCGTGCAGCAAACCCATGGGTTGACGGGTGCGTTCGTCAACTGGCAACGTCGCACGCAAAAAATCGCATCCTACTTCAATGTATTCAATGCCCATGTGTGCGGCGACCGTGTTGGCGGATACGGCGTTGAGCTGCGCGATAGTAGCCGATGCTGATTTTGCGAACCAAATAGTTGGCGTTTCGGTGGTAGTCATCGTTTAAGCGCCGGATTGGCGATTGACCCGCTAAGCGTAAAGCTGCCGCGGTCTTGCGCCACGGCCGAGCGAATTTCTACTGCTACGCCACCGCTAAGCGATGATCTACCGGTAACCGTTGGCGTCACGTTCACGTTGCCGTTGGCAATGAGCACGCCGCCTAACATACGCAGTTTTTCATAGCGGACAACACCGTCAGCTATTTTAACTTGCCCACTAAACTCGGTAAATTTGTTTTGTCCGCCAGTCGAGCCAGTGCCTGATGTGCGCATAATTTGCACAAGGTCAATATTGCTCAGCAAGCCATCCCGAATGAAAAAACTGCCGTCTACTTGCGGCTTGAGGAGCAGGTTACCCACGGTTGCCGCTTCGCCCGCAAAATTGAAGTTGCCTTCCATGCGGCCATTAACGGTGACTTCTTTGCTAAACACTTGCATAAGCTCTGTGAGCTTCATGCGGTTAGTTGCAAAATTGCCAGTGAATTTTAATTTTTCTTTCCAATTCACGTTCAACACGCCTGTGGCGCGGCCGTCGTACATATCGACGACAATATTGTTAAACAACACTTCTTTATCGCCCAACACGCCCGTACTGCGGACACTTCGAAGCATGAGCGGTGCACCTACCGGTAGCTCGAAGTTACTGGCATCGAACTGCAACGCCCATGTGGCGTTGGCAATTGCCGGTAACGGTACCGCAGTTGGTTCGGCATTTGTAGCGGCAGATGCCGCCGCTGGTGCGGACGCAGCCTTGGTGGTTGCGGGCGTTGCTGGTGCTGGTGCTGGTGCTGCGGCTGCGGCTGCGACGTTCTGCGCCGCTAACGCATCCGCATTGGCTTTCAATAGAGCCGTGCTTTTTGATGCCGAAAACGACCATTTGTTGTCACGCGTTTTAGCGCTGGTTTTTTCGATTGCACCGGATTTGTCATAGGCAATTTCCGCATCAAAGGGTTCGATTTTTATGCCAGCGACATTTAGTTTTACGTCTTTCAGCGTGACCAGATCTATTTCAACTTCTTTGGCGCGCGCCGGGGCTGCTGCTGCATTCCAATTGGCTGCCCGTGCAAGGGAATCTTCCGAAATCGTCACGCCATCAAGTTCCATTCGTTGAATGGAAAATCGATCGCCAAAGATTGATTTTAAGTCCATGTAGGCGCGGCCGATGTTTACCTTTACGTCTTGGCGCTTACCCATCGTCATGTTTTCAACAATTAAATGCGGGTTCGGGAATAGACTAAGCCTAGAGCTGGCAATCGATACTTCATCATTAAAGTGCGTGGTTAATGCCGTGGAAAGCCGCTTGTTTAGGGCATCTAGGGGCACAAATGGCAGCGCTGCAACGGCAATACCTGCCAACCCTATTATCGAAACAATTGTCCAGCGCACAAGGTGACGCTCTTTTTTTACCACGCGGCGTTTCGGCGTGACGACACCGGTTTCAAGCTCAATTTGCTTTTGCATCGCGGTTTTGCGATTGAGCTCACGCAAATGATCAATTTGCGCTTGCCGATATTGTGCTTCGGCACGTTCGTCGGCGTTGGCACGTTCTTCAGCAATTGCGCGCGCGCTGCGCTCAGTTGCTAACAACGCTTCGGCTTCTTGCACAATGCGTTCTTTTTCGGCGACCTGATCAATCACAGCTTGCGACGCGATGGCTCTGGCACGGCCTTCTAGGCGGGCTTTTTCTTCGGCTTCTAATCGGCCTAAACGTTCGGCTTCATTTTCTAATTCAGCTTTTGCACGTAAGTTTTGTTCAGTCAAAATCCGCGCTTGCGCGTGGGCTTTTTCTTCTTGCTCGCGCACCAAGCGCGCGTTCATTTCGGCCTCAGAAGCAGCACGGCTTTGCGCTTCTTCACGCACGCGCGCTTCTAAGCGTTCGCGCGCGAGTCGGTCGCTGACGGCTCTCGCTTTAGCTTCTTCACCGGACGCCAAATGCGCGGCTTCTTCGGTTTTTAGTCGCTGGGCTAAATCGCTTGATTGGGCTGCTGCCGCCGCCGCTTGCGCCGATTGCTCAACGGCGATAGCGCGGGCTTCTCGTTCTGCTTGGGCTTGCTGAGACGCGCGTTCTTCGGCTTGGCGACGCGCGGTTTCTTCGAGTTTTAATTTTTCGGCTAGCTCGGCTTGCGCGCGCGCTGCTTCCGTTGCCATCATTTCCGCTTGTGCTTCTACCGCTAGGCGTGCATCGCGCTCAATTTTGGCGTTCTGCGCTGCAATTTTGGCTTGCTCCGCAGCAATGCGGGCTTGTTCGGCCGCAGCTTCTGCAGCTCTAGCTTCGGCCTGCACCAGCTCTGCCATTTGCATAGCGTGTTGTTCAGCGGCTTTGGTTTGCGCAACAACGGCGGCTTTTGACGCTTCTTCCATCCGTGCTTTTTCAGCGGAAATGGCGGTGATAGTGGCTTGCATCTCAGCGCGAATACGTACTTCTTGTTCCGCCAACATCATTTGCGCGGCAATTTCGGCGCGCTCTTTAGCACTGGATTCGGCGCGCGCTAGGCTGGCACGTTCGTCAACTAAGCGAAGCTCCAACATGGCTGCGGCTTGTTCGCGCGCTTCAGCAATAATGGCGTCGTTTACTTCGCCACGTGCCTGTTCTTCTACTTCTACGCGCATTTTTTGCTCAATTTCGGCGCGTACTTGCAGCTCAATTTCAATTTTGAGTTGCTGGCGTAGTTCTTTTTGCGCCTTCATCGCTTCTGTGGCTTGGTGCGCCATCAATTGCTCGGCTTGTATACGGGCCTCAGCAAGCATGCGGGCTTCGGCTTCGGCCAAGGCGCGTGCGCCCGCAAGAGCCTGCGCTTCGGCTTGCGCCCGCGCCCGCGCAGCTTCGAGTGCTTTAGCGGCTTCTTCTTCTTTCAAAACCTGTTGCTGGCTTAATCGTGCACGGCTTTCCTCTAAGGCCGCGCGTTGTTTACGTTCGGACTCAAGAGATGCTTCGAGCTCAGCACGTGCTGCCTCTGACGCGGCTTGCGCGCGCTTAGCCTCAACCACAGCGCGCTCTTCAGCTTCTTTACGAACCCTGGCTTCCACTTCAAGACGAGTGCGCAGACCCGCTTCGCGTTCTACTTTGGCGCGAGCAAGTGCTTGGTCTGCCAGCGCTTTGGCGCGGGCGGCGGCAAGTGCGCCTTCATCTACTTTGGCAGGCGGCGGTGGTGGTGGTGGCGCTACATAAGGCGCGGGGGCGGATAATATCGGCGACCCTGCCTGCGTGGACGGGGTGGGTGTTGGTGCGGTAGGCACAGGTGCGGGTGCAGCTTGGAACACGGGCATTTTGCCCACGCCAGTGAAATCGAAGTCATCGACTTCGATGGGTGCGCCGCCGAAATCTGTTTTAAATTCAGATGGTGGATCAGCTTTAATTTCAAATACTTTAATGTAGCCTTCAGACTGCAGCTGGCCCATGGCTTTACCCAGCACCATTTCTGGTACTTCGATTTTTTTGGCCATTTCTAAGACAGTGGATTTACCGTCCACTAGCTTCAACACTTTCATCATATCTTTTGAAAGTGATTGGGTTTTTTGATTAACTTGCGTCACGCCTTTGGCGGTTTTGGTAAATACGGTTTTAGCATCCATCCTGCAGTCTCCACCAACAATGTGTTTACTTTTTGTGTAAAAATGCGCGCATCATAAGGTGCATTTTGACGTATTTTTCAATCTTAATCACTACATAATCGCATGAATTGCCACGCCGCATCAAAATGCTGATGTCGACGCCATATAGTCCAGTGAGAGTCCAGCGAAAGTTCAATAAGAGTTCAGTGAAAGCCGGGTGACATTTGGCGTCAACTAATCAGGAATTACCGCGTTATCGACTGTACTGGGCTAATTTTAGCAGTTGCGCTCAGTAATTTGCTCCCTTAAAAATATCGAGGACACCATGAAAACCGAATTCGCCGCCCCCGCCATCATTGCGCAAAACAAATTACGCCCCGTAGCATTAGCCTGCTTGCTCGCGTGCTCTGCGATATTGGGCGTCGCCAGCACTGCGCCAGTTGCCGCGCAAGTTTCTGTTTCTATCAATCTTGATAGCAATATTGCATCCCAAGAATGGGAAGATCCCCCGGGTCGCGTGGGGCGCCTAAGCTATTTGAGCGGTGATGTTTCATTCTTTGGTGATAACCAAGAAGGCTGGGCGCGTGGTCGCCTAAATTACCCAGTATCAAACGAAAATTCGGTTTGGACAGGTCGCGGCGGTCGCGCAGAATTCCGTGTTGGCGCACAAGCGGTGCGGATTGACGAAGAAACTGTGATCGACGTGCTTAATATGACCGATAACGCCACCGTGCTGTTTTTGCAACGTGGCGTGGTAAATATTCGGGTACGCGATTTTTCTCGTGGCGATTCATTTTGGATTGATACCGCTGAAGGTCGCTTGGCCATCCGTGGCAACGGTCGCTATCGCGTAGAAACTGACTCCCAAACCGGCGAAACGCGCTTTACCGTGTTTTCCGGTAGCGCCCGCGTTGAAGGCGACGGCATACAGCGTGGCCTAGAACGCAACACCACACTGAGCGTGCGTGGTGGTAGTAATATCGCTGACTCGCGCTATGAGCGCAGCGTTGAAACCAGCTTTGATCGCTGGTCTGCTAATCGCGATCGTGATGATGATTTTAACTATTCACGCGTGGTGCGGGATCGCGTGGTTTCGCCCTACATGACGGGCTACGAAGATTTAAACGCCCATGGTGATTGGCTTGACGACAATGAATATGGCCGCATTTGGGCACCGCGCGTGACTAACGCGTCATGGGCGCCTTATCGCTACGGCCATTGGACTTACGCCCGTCGTTGGGGCTGGACATGGGTAGATGATTCGGCATGGGGCTTTGCGCCGTTCCACTATGGTCGCTGGTTGTTTACCAGCAATCGCTGGTGCTGGAGCCCAGGCAGCTATGTGCATCGTCCGGTGTACGCCCCTGCGCTAGTCGGCTGGCATGGTAACTTCTCCCATGCAGGTCAGCATAATGGCCGTAATGACGGTCGCCATGATGGACGTCACGACGGGCGTGATCCATTGAGCAATGCGCTTAACGGTCGCGGCGCTGTGGGTTGGTTTCCTCTCTCACCCAATGATCGTTTTGCACCAAGCTACACCCGTAACCAAACTTACGTGCGCAACGTAAATTCGGGTTGGTCGGGTCGCCCTACATCGTCTACCAATGCATACCAAAACCATACGCCGGGTGCAACTTTTGTAGCGCGTGATACGTTTTTGAATGCATCGCCAATTACTACTCAAGCTACTATTTCGGCGGCCGATATTATGCGTGGTGGCGTCGCGCCAAACGGTTTTAATAATACCTTCACTACTGCGGCGCCTACGCTATTGCCGGGTCGCTTCAGGGGTGGCAATGCGCCAGTGCAACCGAACAATCAGGGTGTGGGATCAACTCCGCCGGTATTTGTGGGTAACAACAATCCAACGGGTAGCAATATAAGTGGCGGTCGTCCTAACATGCAGCCAATGCAGCCAGCGCAGCCGTTCCAACCAGTTCAGCCGGTTCAGCCCGTGCAGCAGGTACAGGTGCCACAGCTACAGTCACAGCCGCAGCAACCCGGTCGCCCCACAGCTGCTGACATTATGCGTGGCGGTGTTAGCATGAATCCGCCACCAGTGGTTGCCCCAGCACCTGTTGCTGCGCCAGTACCTACGCCCAACTTCGGCAACACAGGTGGTCGTTTACCGCAGCAAGTGCAGCAACCCGTACAGCGGCCGCAAATGCAGCCTCAGCCAATGCCATTGCCGGGACGTGAAGTAATGAACCAAGGTATTTCAGGCGGTCGTCCGGCGGCAGTACAGCCGTCAGTGCAAACCCCGCAGATGCCCGTAAATCAGCCATCTGCACCGGTTTACTCGCGCCCTGGCTATGCCGCACCCACAGTTGCACCTAGCCAGAATGCTGAGGCACCAACAGGCTTTAGACGCGGCGGCTATGCGGCACCAGCGCCACGGGTTGAAACCGACCAAAAGCCAAAGGTCGAAACCAAGCCTGAACGCGAAACCAAACCCGCCGAGCAAAGACCGCAAGACTTTCGCGCGCCAATACGCGGCCAGCTAGAAAAACCGCAATAGTTGTAAAGGTACGCAGTTGTAAACGCAGGGCGCAAAGCAAAACTTTGCGCTCTGTTTTTATTTTGCACGTTTTTGCGCCTCGAAAAACTACGCGCGCTGCCAGTGTTGCTGGTGCTACGTTATAGTGTGAATCCTGCTATTTCAAGAGCTTAACGTTTATGCAAACTACCCCCAGTCTCCGCACCCATAACTTCTCCGCTGGCCCTGCCTCATTGCCCACCTCGGTACTGCAACAAGCGCAAGCCGAAATGCTCAACTTTGCAGGCACGGGCATGTCGGTGATGGAAATGAGCCATCGCGGCAACGTGTTTATGGAAGTAGCGCAGACGGCTGAAGCTGATTTTCGTAAGCTTCTGTGCATCGACGATAACTACGCCGTGCTGTTTTTGCAGGGCGGCGGCAAAGGTGAGTTTTCATTCATCCCCCTAAACTTATTGCGCGGCAAAACCAGCGCTGATTACGTCGTGAATGGCCATTGGTCTAAGGGTGCAGCCGTTGAAGCCGCCAAATATTGCCAGCCCAATATTATCGCCAGTAGTGAAGATAAAAACTTCACCTATTCGCCGCTGGAAGTAAGCTGGAAGCCCAATAAATACGCGGCTTTCCGGCACATTTGCACTAACGAAACTATCCACGGCGTCGAAGTATTTGAAGAGATTATTGCCGCCGATGGCGTGCCCGTTGTGGCTGATATGTCATCCCACATTTTATCGCGCGGCATGGATGTGTCGCGCTATGGCTGTATTTACGGTGGTGCGCAAAAAAATATTGGCCCATCAGGATTAACCTTTGTGGTGGTGCGTCGTGACTTGTTAGGCCATCCGCATCCGCATACGCCATCGGTGTTTGACTACACCCAGCAGGCCAAAAACGATTGGATGCTCAACACCCCGCCCACCTTCGCCGTCTATTTGGCAGGGCTCACTTTTAAATGGCTTTTAGCCCAAGGCGGGGTTGCCGCAATCGAAAAACAAAACATCGCCAAAGCGCAACTGCTCTACAGCGCAATTGATAATTCAAACGGCTTTTATCGCTGCGACGTAGTGATAGAAAACCGCTCCAGAATGAATGTAGCGTACTTCATGCGCGATGAAAATCTACTGCCAAAATTCCTCGAAGAAGCCCAATTAGCGGGGCTCTCCGGTCTTAAAGGGCACAAGGCGGTAGGCGGATTGCGGGCGTCGATTTACAACGCGGTGTCGTTGGAATCGGTACAGGTTTTGGTGGCGTTTATGCGCGACTTTGCAGCGCGGCATGCCTAATGCAGTATAGCGAAAGTCTGCCGCTCCCCGCGTTGGCCGCTTATGTGCGCTGCCTTTGGACTTTCGATGCATCCGCTGAGGACGGTCCGGCTGATGTGCAACGCGCGCCACAATCAGGCGCGACTGCAAATCATTTAAAGGAACGCATATATTAAAAAGAATTTTTGGTTGGCACTTAGCTTAACTGCCTTGCTCGTAACGCTACCCGTACGGGCGCAAGAAATAGAAAAGCTGGCTTGGATGGCAGGCACTTGGGCACAAAAACAGGAGGGCGCATTGGTACAGGAAAGTTGGTTGGGGCCCAGTGCCAATGTGATGGCAGCGGTAAATTTAACGACGTCTGCCAAGCGCGGCACGTCGTATGAGTTTTTGCGCATCGCCGCCACAGCAGCAGGGCTACCTTACTTTGCGAGTGCTTGTGGCAAAACGCCGGTGGAATTTAAGCTCAAAGAAATGGGCGAAAAACGCGTGGTATTTGAAAACTTAAGCCACGATTTTCCGCACCGCATTATCTATTCTTTGGAAGCCGATGGTGCCTTAAAAGCACGCATCGAGGGCACCATGCAAAGTAAACCACGGGGCCATAGAATGGCGGTTTGAAGCTGTAAAATAGCTTTTTTTGCACTTATAAATAGCCTGAAGATTCCCTATTATAGGGCGTCTTCAGGCTATTTTGTTATCGTATTGTGCGCGCTTTTTCGCTCAATCTGCAAAGGCTTTGTAAAAGTTGCGCGCGACAAACTACTCGGGTCGTTAGTGTCTAATTGCAAATGTAGGCCGCAAACTTGGCTCCACTGCTATGATGGGCGAAACCAACTTTAGCGCATTCATATGGATCACATCGAAACCCTGCAAGCCTTAGGCATTACTCAAGCCATGATTTACGCACGCGGCTTGCATCGTTACACCGAGGCGGTGACGTTGGAAGTCGTTGAAGTGAACGCGGAAGGTCGCGAATTTATGTTGGCACCGATGGCCGCCAGCGCTTGGCACGCGATGAGGGCTGCGGCGGCTGCGCATAAGGTGCCGTTAGAATTGGTTTCAGCCCATCGCAGCGTTGCGCGGCAAATTGAAATTATCCAAGCTAAATTAGCCGAAGGCACACCGATTACGGAAATTTTGAGCTATGTTGCCCCTCCCGGCTATAGCGAACATCACACGGGTTGCGCGGTGGATATTGCTAGCTGTGCAGCCGATGTGCTGGAAGAAATTTTTGAGCAAACGCAATCATTTGCGTGGCTGCAAAACCATGCGCGTGAATTTGGTTACACCCTCTCGTACCCGCGTGGCAACGCCTTAGGCTATGCCTATGAGCCTTGGCATTGGTGTTTTCAAAACGCTTAAGATAGGCTGTAGATGCCCTTTACCCCGCAAGGGGGCTACCTTCGGGTCGTAGGGCTTCTACAAGCATTTATTGCGATAAAAATTAACGAATGAGGCAATTCTAAATGCAAAGATTTTTTAGCCCGTCGATTAGCTTCGCCTACTGCTTGGCGGCAATGCTCTTGGCCGTTTTTATTGTAGCAACGCCAAGCGTTGCAGCCGCGCGTGGCGACATTGAACAATCCGTCGACCCCGTGCTTGATGCGCGTCCGCTGTTACGATCTGATCTTCCTGATCCGCTCAAAAGCTGGGTGCCTTGGGTGTTAAAAGATCAGCCTGCGTTAAATTGCCCGTTTGCGTACAACCAAGCGGAGGATCGGCGCTGTGTTTGGCCGGATAAAGTATCGTTGGTATTAAGTGGCAAAACCGGTGGCACGTTTAGGTATCAGGTGCAGGTGTTTGCGCAAGCCTTGGTCGGCCTGCCGGGCAGCTCCAGTCATTGGCCGCAAGGCGTGCAGCTTAACGGTAAACCGCTTGAAGTGACGGGGCCATCGCCCCGCGTGCTGTTGCCGGTGGGTTCGCACACCATTACCGGTAGCTTTGTGTGGGCTCAAGCACCCGAAAGTTTGCGTTTGCCTCAAGCCGTAGGCTTGGTAGAACTAAGCATGAATGGCCGCGCCGTGGCGCAGCCAAACTTAAATGATGACGGTCAGCTTTGGCTAGCGCAAGAGGCCGATGGTAGTGAACGTGCTGCCGCATCACAACTCACGGTGCGGATAAATCGGCTAATTGAGGACACAATTCCGGTGCGCATCACCACGCAGTTGGAGTTAATCGCTTCTGGAAAAAATCAAGAAGTGGTGTTGCCTAACGCAGTGTTGGCGGGTTTTTTACCGCAAGAACTCACAAGCCTTTTGCCTGCCCGCGTGGAAGCGGACGGTCGGCTGCGCGTGCAGGTGCGTGCGGGGCGCTGGGATATTCGCTTGGTGGCGCGCAATCTTGCGCCGTTGATGAGCCTACCTTCGCCTTATGCTGCGGCAGCTGATGCAAAGGCTAGTGCCGTGGCCGCCGTGGCTGCTGTGGGTGGGGCAGAAGCCAAGGCGGCAAACCTTGTGCTGCCCACTGAAGAAGTATGGGCTTTTAGCGCACAAAATGCGTTGCGCTTAGTGACCCCAGAGGGCTTAACGTCTGTAGACCCCGCGCAAACCACGTTACCCAGCGAATGGCGGCGTTTTCCGGCCTTTGTGGTGCGTGGTAACGATACGTTGAAGCTAACAGAGACCAAACGCGGCGATCCGCAACCGGCACCGGATCGCTTAGCGTTACGGCGCAATATTTGGCTTGATTTTGATGGTCGCGGCTACACGGTGCAAGATGAAATTAGTGGTGCGATGAATAATAGTTGGCGCATGGAAATGGCAGCACCTTCGGTGTTGGGCCGTGCGGCGGTGGCGGGCGCGGATCAATTTATTACCGCACTTGTAGATCCTAAAAAACCAGCTACCGATGCCAAGCCAGCTGTGGTGGGCATTGAAGTGCGTCGTGGGCAAGCAGCGGTGGTTGCCGATAGCCGGATTGAAACCAATGCGCGCACCATCTCAGCGGTGGGCTGGCAAAAAGATTTTAACGCCGTTGCCGCTACGTTGCACTTGCCGCCCGGCTGGCGCTTGGTGGTAGCAGCGGGCGTAGATACAGCGCGCACCACGTGGATGGCGAAGTGGACGCTGCTCGATTTGTTTTTGCTGCTGATGCTCGCACTTTCATTTGGCCGACTTTTCGGCGTGAAATGGGGCGTGATTTCGCTGGTTGGCATAACGCTTGCGTACCACGAAGCTGACGTACCAATCGTGCCGTGGTTAGTGGTGCTGGCGGCAATCGCGCTTTATCGTGCGCTGCCGAAGAGCGGAAAATTAGCCAAGTTTGCGCAGGCAAGCCGCGTGGTTTCGCTGTTGGTGTTGGTGTTGACACTGCTCCCGTTTATGGTTTCGCAAATTCGACAGGCAATGTATCCGGTGCTAGAAAAACAGATGCAAGCTGTTTATCTTGAAGACGATAACGCGCGTAATCGAATGCGAGAAAGTGAAGCAGAACAGCAATACATGCAAAACAAGGTAAGCGAGCCGACAGCGTCGACGGCGGCGGCACCTGCGGTCTTGGAGCAATCGGTAGTACTTGAAACGAAGCTGATTGCCGAGCCCGCGTCACCGTCGTCGGCTGATGTAAGCAAGATTGACCGTAGCGACGTGATGGCGTCCAATATTCGTCGCTCGACGTCTAAAGATAAATGGGTCAGTGGCGACGCGAAATCCAACGCGCAGTATAGGTTGGATAATTACGACTCAAAAGCGATGATTCAAACCGGCCCAGGATTGCCCGGTTGGGCATGGAATAGCCATGCGCTAACCTGGAATGGTCCTGTGGAGCAGGCGCAGCAAATCTCGATTTGGCTCGTCTCCCCAGTTTGGAATGCGGTGCTGCGAATTATTTGCGTAATTTTGTTAGCCGCCATGCTCGTGTGCGTGCTGGAAATTATTAAGCGCTGGCCATTGGGGCTTACGCCAAAATCAGGTGAATCGTTTGATATCGCGGGTCTTAGCCGATGGATAAAACCTAAAGTTAGCACCCCAACGAATACTGCGAATACGGCAACCGTCGCAATGGCTGCGGCCATCATTAGTAGCGCGTTCTTGCTTGCTAGCGCGCCACGCCTACACGCCCAATTGCCCGATTCTGAAATGCTTGAACAACTCAAAGCGCGATTAACGGCACTGCCAAGTTGTTTGCCAAATTGCGCGTCGATTCCCCGCATGTCAGTCAGCGCCGCAGGCGACACCATTGCGTTGCGCCTTGAAATCCATGCCCTTGAGGACGTGGCAGTGCCCCTTCCGGGTGGGATAAAAGATTGGCTGGTTGAACAGGTGCTGCTCAATGGCAAGCCTGCAAATGCGCTTTCTCGCGATAGCGCAGGCACGCTCTGGGTGCAGCTGCCGCGCGGCGTGCATCAGGTGCAACTTATCGGCAAGAGCAGCGCGTTAGACGTGATTGCATTCGCGCTCCCGCTTAAACCAAACCGCGTTGAGTCGCAGTTGCGCGGCTGGACGTTGGACGGCGTGAACGATGCTGGCCAAGCCGACAATAGCCTAACGCTATCGCGTGTGGCGGCCGCCAAGAAAGAACGTGAATCGTCGAGTGGCGAAGCGAAGTCTGGTGTGATTACGCCGTTTTTTCGCGTGGAGCGCTCGCTGTCGTTGGGCTTGCAGTGGCAAGTGACCACGCGGGTTATGCGTTTAACACCCGCGAACGCACCAGCTTCATTGGAAGTTGCGCTGCTTGACGGTGAATCTATCACCACCGCCGAGCCGCGCGTAGACCGTGGCCGCGCGTTGGTAAGCATGGCACCACAAACTAGTGAAGTCATTTGGGAAAGTACGCTTAAAGAAGCGCCGGAAGTCACCTTGCTGGCAAGTAAGCAAAGCAATCAGTTTGAAGTATGGCGATTGAATCCGGGCACGCAATGGCATTTTGATTTAAAGGGTATCGCCGTTACGGCGCATCAGGAAAATAGTAGTGGGTCAGTCGGCGGATCGACCAGTGGGTCAGTCGGTGGATCGACCAGTGGGTCTTCGCGCTGGTCACCTACATGGCAACCATGGCCGGGGGAATCGGTAAAAATTGTCGTCTCGCGCCCAACTGGTGTGCAAGGTCAAACCCTAACCGTTGACGGCACGTTAGTTAAGGTGGAACCCGGTGCGCGGGCAACCGACACCACGCTGTCCACCACACTGCGTTCAAGCCGTGGTGGGCAACACGTGATTTTGCTTCCCGAAGGTGCCGTACTACAAAATGTGGATATCAACGGTCAACCGCAACCCATTCGCCTAATCGGCCGCGAAGTGCGTCTGCCCTTGGTGCCCGGCACCCAAAAAGTGCGCATTACGTGGCGTGAACCAACAGGCATGAGCCTAAAATTTACCACGCCGCAAGTAAACATGAATGCACCGAGCGTGAATGCGCGGATTCAATTGCTCATGCCAACCGACCGCTGGCCGCTTTTTGTGGGCGGCCCGATAGTTGGCCCCGCCGTGCTAATTTGGGGCGTGTTGGTGGTGATGCTAATCGTTGCCTACGCACTGGGTCGCGTCAAATTCACGCCATTAAAAATGTGGCAATGGGCGCTGCTAGGCATTGGTTTAACGCAAGTGTCGCCAATTGCCAGCGCCATATTTGTAGGTTGGTTATTTATGTTGGGGCTGCGTAAAACAGTCTGGCCCACGTTGGGTCGGTGGGCATTTAACCTTGGCCAATTATTGATTGCAGGCTGGACCATCATCGCCCTGGCCATCCTCGTTTGGGCTGTAAGCAGTGGTCTGTTGGGCAATCCAGATATGCATATTGTGGGCAATGGCTCGTATGCGCAGCTTCTAAATTGGTTCGCAGACCGTGCCCCGCTAGAGCTACCCACAGCATGGGTAATGTCCGTGCCACTGTGGGTGTATCGCGGCTTGATGTTGCTATGGGCGCTATGGTTAGCCTATGCCTTATTGCAGTGGCTTAAATGGGGCTGGAGTTGTTTCACTACCAACGGTTATTGGCGTGGTGAGGACAAAGGTGTGGAGACACCGCAGGCAGCAGCGGCCACTGGATCAAGCGCTGCGCCAGCGGTAAATGAGACTCCTCCCGATACCGCCAAACTGGCTGAAACGCCTTTAAAATAGGGCGTTTTGGGGCATAGCGTTACAGTAAATTTGCGACGGTGAGTTATCTATTGGCGTCGACTGATTTGTGGGGCTAAATTGGGGAGTGGGTAAAAGACAAGGTCTGGCGCTGGTTCTGTCTATCAGCTAAATCGTTGTTGAAAATTAAGCCGAAGATGACAGCATTAACGGGGCGAAATTTGACACCCATTCCGATGAAGAGGATTGAGGACGGTGTAAACCGCAGCCTATCTGGCTGGTTAAACTACTTCCATTATCGCAATACGAATCAAGCGGTGGAAAAGGTCATAACGCATGCGGAACAACGGGTGCGCAAACATTTAATGGCGCGGCATAAAGTAAAGGACAGAGTAAAAGACAGAAAAAATAGGCGAAGGCCGATTTCCGAGTGTTCAGCTTTATGAACGTCATGGGCTATACAAACTACCGACAAAAGCGGGCTGGAAATCGGTGCATGCCTAGGTGTGAAAAACATCGGAAAGCCGTGTGCGAGAAAATCGCATGCACGGTTTGATGAGGGAGAGTAGCCAAGGGCTGCTCTCCACCCTACCCAATGCTGCGACCCCAATGCGCTATTTCCATCGGCAAAACACCGCTCCCGCCCGCTCCGTATCAAGCGCCATCCTTAAAGTCTAAGCGGTAAATTTTTTAATCCCCGTAATAGGAATTTTTTCGTCAAACACTTCGCGTTGTGACATAAAATCTGCGGGATTAAAATGATAAAAATAGTTACTATTTCATATAATCGTAACCAAAATTTGTATAAGCTACACCTGTAAACTTATGTTTGCGTTTGATATTTGCTCCGCCTTGAGTTCGCATCGAAAGGCCAGTGGGTTAGAAATGGTCGTTGTTAAAACTGCTGTGACCGTTTTGAAATACGGGAGTCGCGCTTGTTGTAAATGAAAGCCCATCGCTAAATTTTTGCTTCATCTTGAATTTTACTGGAGAAGTCATGAACAAAACTCTACCCGCAACCCGCAACCCGCAACCCGCAACCCGCAACCCGCTACTTCGCATCGCGAACTTTGGGTAAATAAATTTAGTAAAAAGGCACTTGTCGCCTGCGTGCTTTCAGCTTTGGCTGGCACTGCTCAAGCAGGTTCCGACAACGGAAACTTGCAAGCTGCCGCTGATTCGCTGGCTAAAATAGTAAGGTCAGCAAAAAATATTAAAGACGACTTTGGCCGCATCCGTTACATCGTCGATTTAGTCGATGAAGAAGTTGTTTTGCCGAAATCGGCAACGAGCAAAGAAGAAATATTGAAAATTAAGCGAGAATCGTCAGAAAATGCAGTGCATAAGTTAATTCGCGACAACGCTGAAGCTGTCGAAATTTTGGGCGGAACTGCCTATGTCGGCACATCATTTTTTGCTTACTTAACCGATAAGCAAGCCGAAAAATTTGCGAAAGATAAGCGTGTTCGCCGCATCACAGAATCTACCCACGATAAAACCTCGGCATTGTGGTTAGATGTTGTGAATGGTGGGGAAACAGTGTCTTGGGGTTGGCAGGCGATGCGAGCCGATATAGCGCCCAATCCCGGTTTTCCGACCGCAGCTATTGTCTATGTGCTGGACACAGGCGCAGAGCAACACGCGGATTTACCGTCAATTTATAGAACAACGTCCTACCAATTTAGGACGCCACCCTTCAGTGGGCCGTGGGTTGTGCCTGGTCATTGGATATTGCCAACCGGCTGTTGGCCGCATGCTACGCATGTCACGGGGATTATCGGCGCGACGCCGTACAACGGCATCGGTACAAGAGGCATCGCGCCAACTGCTAATGTCACCTCTATAGCTCTGGGTAATTTAAACTATAAGCTATGGGCGTCGCCAGAGTATCTAAATGTTGCGGGCAATAACGGCGGTGACGTTTGTGCCGGCGGCACCGCCAACTATGGCTCAATTCCTGTGGAGCGAACTATTTCGACGCTAGATCACCTTTACGCTACCAATATTTCAAGTTGGGTGCCCGCCATCGTCAATATGTCGTTTAATGGTGATAACTACTCACATCGCGCCGATAAGACGGTGGGCGAAAAGATGAAAAGATTAGCCACACCAACGGATACTTGGGCAGGGTGGAATACAGGTTATCGCGGCGCGCTTATTATTCAATCTGCGGGTAACAACGGCGGTGATGCTTGTCTGTATGCTTACTCTGATCCCTCAATTCCAACGGACACCATTGACGGTGTGTTAGTTGTTGGCGGACTAAACGAAAATGGCGTCCCAGCTTCCTTTACGCAAGAAATTGAGCACTGGTTTAATCCAGCGCAGCCGCCGCAGAACCCAGCGATTAGTGCCGGCTCGTCAAACCACGGCGATTGCGTTGACGTGTGGGCACCTAGTAGCTCAATTATGTCAACTTGGACAGGCTCGCATTATCAACGCCTCTCAGGTACGTCAATGGCAGCGCCGCACGTAGCTGCATTTGCGGCACGGCTCATGCAAAGTTCCCCGGTCGCAACGTCGTTTCAATTGGAGGCGGCGGTGCGTGCCATGCTCGTAAATCCGGCGGGTGCCTTTGATAATAATGCAAGTCTGCCTCGGCCAATTCGTATGCCACGTTTTTAGAAAATCAGCTTTGGCTCGCTTTAGTTCGCTGATGCATAGCGCGAGTTTAAGCGAGCCAAATTTCATCATAGACTCTTAACCCTAGGAGCGCAAAAATGCAAATTCTTTTGGTTGCAAAGCGCGGCTTACACCGTGCGTCGGCGTTTGTTTTTATTATATCGCTACCAACCCTTGTTTCTGCACAACCTATCAATCCGGCTTACAACCCGATCATCCCCGCAGCGCCCACGTCGGCAAATACAATTCGCGCGGCGTTTAAATACCGCGACAAATGCGGCTTCCTTTACGGGCCTAATTCGTACACAACGAAAATGGAGCAAAACAAAATTACCGTCACTTTCTTGCCAGGCTCTACCGAGCTGAATGAGCAAACTAATTTAGCACCACCAGATCCATTTGCCGACGATGCCGTAATAGTAGAGCTTGGTAAATTACCTTCGGGCAAATATACGCTTACAAGTATTGGCAGCCCGTGTGGAATAGCTTCTGCAACGCGGCCATCAACCGATTTTACCGATTACCCTTTTATAGTTGCCGAAGCGCGCACCTTGCCGGGTCGAAAGTTTCCCAGTGTAAGAGAGAATTTTTCTGGCCACTGGTGGGACCCGGCAGAACCCGGCAGCGGATTATTTATCACCCACGATGAGAAAGAAAATTTTTTGGCCGTGTGGGTTACCTATGACGCTGAAGGCAAAAGTGTTTGGTATGTTTATCAACCGCCGTGGGTAAGCCCTACTAATACAGATTTAGCGCCGCTGTGGTTGGCCAGCAAACCCACGGCCAATCTAAGTGACAAAACTATGTTGAAGGAGATCGGAATGGCGCACATTCGATTAGAGGCGCTAAAAGTCGGTACTTTTGCCAATCCAATTCCAAACGCCGGGCAAGTGTTGACGCTCTATTTAAAGCCAACCGGTAAGCCTGCTGAATTTCGTAAATTTGTGCGTTTTGCGCCGTAGTTGGGTAACCAAAACTCAGCTGCGCCACTAGATATAGTGGCTGAAGATACACTAAAATAGGGTGTCTTCAGCCATTTTCAAGAATAAGCTGGGGCCAGAATAAGCCGGCAAAAATAAGCTGGGGTCAGGTCTTCAATCAAAAATAAGCTGGGGTCAAAACGGAGTCAGGTCGCGGTCCACCTAAGAAAAATAAACTGGGGTCACAAAAATAAGCTGGGGTAGAGTAGAGAGCAGCCCTTGGCTGCCCTCCCTCATCAAACCGTGCATGCGATTTTCTCGCACACGGCTTTCCGATGTTTTTCACTCCTAGGCATGCGCTGACTTCCAGCCCGCTTTTGTCGGTACTTTGTATAGCCCATGACGTTCATAAAG
>JAYUOW010000312.1:0-24050 GCA_043760555.1 Betaproteobacteria bacterium | reverse complement strand
GGCCAACTGCGTAATCCCTAGCGCATCTAGCAAGCACACATGCGCATCTGCTTGCGCGGCAGGTGAGGCGTCAAGTGGCATTCGCGTGATTGCCATGTCGCGCTTTGGCTACCTGCGCACGCCGATGCCACTTGACGCCTCACCTGCCGCGCAAGCAGATGCGCATGTGTGCTTGCTAGATGCGCTAGGGATTACGCAGTTGGCCGTGTTGGGTGGCTCTGCAGGTGGTCCGTCAGCACTACAGATGGCTATTCGGCACCCGTCGCGTGTTACCGCATTAGCGCTACTGGTGCCGCTAGCTTACAAACCAAGTACGTCGGCAGATTCAGCCGAACCGTTGGCACCGTGGGCTGAGGCACTCCTGATGCGGCTAATTGGTTCCGACTTTTTGTTTTGGGCAGGTTTGCATGCAGCGCCAGATCAAGTAATTAAATACGTATTGGCAACACCACCCGAACAGGTAAGGGCTGCGAGCCCACCAGAGCGCGCCCGTATCGACGCCATGCTTGAGCACATCTTGCCGGTGTCTGCACGTGCCGCGGGCTTGCGTAGCGATTCCGTATTAGGTAAAAGCCTTACCCCCGCAGCGCTTTCTGCCGTGCAAGTGCCAGCGCTTATTGTGAGTGTGCGTGATGACGGCTTTGGCACCTATGCCGGCGCGCGGTACACGGCGAGCCAAATAAAGGGCGCAAAATTTTTGGGGTTTGAGCGCGGCGGGCATGTGTGGGTAGGACACGATGATGCAGTGATGGCAGAGATTACAGCGCTGGTAAAGCGAGTTGGGCAATGACGCTACTCGGTCAACGTTCCGAAAACACGGTTGCTTCAACTGGAGCTAAAACACCATGATATTTATTTTTTTCCTACAACTCATGCTGCCGCTGTTTTTCATATTGTGGATCGGCATAGCACCAACAAAAAGCGCTTTGGCATTTTGTGTACAGCTATTGAGCACGGGTCTCGCACTGTTTGCCCTCCACCTCACCGGGCTTTGGCTTTTCCCACCGTGGTGGACGCCTTGGTTGTTTTACGGTTTATTGCTTGCTGCTGCTGTTATTGGTTGGCGGCGGCACCCACCATTTACTAGTCGTTGGCCGCAGGGTTGGCGGGCATGGTTGTTAACGGCAGGATTTTTCACTCTTGGCGGCTGGGGTATCACCGAATCGGCAATCGCTCTCACAGGCCGCGCGTCGCAGGCCGGCGCGGTGGTTAACTTGGTGTTTCCCTTAAAGGACGGCACCTACTTTGTCGTTAGTGGCGGCAGCACGCTCAACATCAACCCACATTTGATGACGCTAGATGCACGCATGGAGCGCTTTCGCGCCTATCGAGGGCAATCGTACGGCATTGATATTGTTAAGCTCGACGACTGGGGTTTACGCGCCACCGGTTTACAGCCACAAGACCCTCAAGCCTACAACATTTACGGCGTGGCTGTGTACGCGCCGTGCGCAGGCGTGGTGATGCGAGCACTGGATGGTTTGCCCGACATGCAAGTGCCGCAAACTGACCGCGATCATATGGCTGGCAACCACGTGCTGTTGCGCTGTGCCGATGCCGATGTGCTGTTGGGCCATCTCAAACCGGGCAGCTTAAAAGTAGCTGAAGGCGCACGCGTGGCAGCAGGTGAGCCGCTCGGACAAGTCGGTAACAGCGGAAACACTGGTGAGCCGCATTTGCATATCCACGCGCAGCAGCCGGGCACCCTCACTGCGCCGTTGTCGGGCAACCCACTGCCAGTGCGTTTTGATAACCGATTTTTAGTGCGTAACGATCGCATCATTGTCCCTTGATCGATGTTTGTGGCTTAGTAACCACGGGACTTAGGCTGCTTGCTATAAAAGTATAAAGATAACAAGATATCGGCTGGATTGTTGATCTGCATCATTGCCGCGCCGCTAAACCCCTGATAAATTCTAAACCATGAGCCGACTACCTAATATCAATCACTCAGAGTTGCATCGCACTGACCGTATTGGTTGGCTGCGGGCGGCTGTGTTGGGCGCTAACGATGGCATTGTTTCTACTGCCAGCTTGCTGGTGGGTGTGGCCGCCGCCAGCGCCAGCCAAACTACGCTGCTCATGACTGGCGTTGCATCCTTGGTGGCAGGCGCAATGTCGATGGCGGCGGGTGAGTATGTGTCGGTTCACTCACAGGCCGACACTGAAAAAGCCGATCTGGCGCGGGAGAAGGCCGAGCTTGCCCGCGACCCCGCAGCTGAGCTAAATGAGCTAAGCGCCATTTATGTTGCACGTGGATTAACCCCAGAATTGGCGCGCCAAGTCGCCACCCAATTGTCGGTGCACGACGCGCTCGGCGCTCATGCGCGGGACGAGCTCGGAATATCCAGTGCTTTTATTGCCAACCCCTTGCAGGCAGCGTTGGCGTCGGCTGCCAGCTTCGCCGTGGGGGCAGCGCTGCCGCTTGCGGTAGCGGCATTCGCACCTGCGCCAAACGTGATCGCATGGGTAGCCAGTGCGTCTTTGCTTAGCTTGGCGTTGCTCGGTGTTGTTGCCGCGCGAGCAGGCGGTTCGGATGTATTGGCAAGTGCTTGGCGCGTCACCTTTTGGGGGGTGCTGGCGATGGCGGCCACTGCGGGTGTGGGTCGGTTATTTGGCGCGGCTATCTAGCTGCAATTATTGCCATTTTATGCCTGAAGACGCCCTATATACGGGCATCTACAGCCATGCATTCATGCGGATATGCAAACGCATCAGACCATCGCTATGTATCCTAGCGCACAGACTCTACGCTGTCGTGCACTTATCCTCAGCACTGATGCACAGGGGCGTTGCCAACGCGCCGATTCATTACACATAGAGTGCATATGAAATACAAAGACTACTACAGCATTCTTAACGTGGAACGCAGTGCCACTGCTGCGGAGATCAAGAAGTCGTATCAAAAGCTTGCCCGAAAATACCATCCCGACGTGTCTAAAGACCCGAAGGGCGAGGAGAAATTTAAGGATGTTGCCGAGGCGTACCAAACCCTAAAAGATCCCGAAAAACGGGTTGCTTATGACCGCTTAGGTAGCTACCAGCCAGGGCAAGAGTTTGAGCCTTCACAAGACTGGGGCAATGCATTCAATAACCAGTTTAACGATGGCGCCCCCTCCACTGAGGGTATTGATCTTTCTGATTTATTTGCCAGCTTTGCGCGTCATCGTGGCGGGGGTGGCGGCGCTAACCACGCCCAGCATAGAGCCAGTTACCCAATGGCGGGAGAAGATTTTGCGGTAGCCACGCAGATAAGCTTAGAACAAGCTTATACCGGCACCAAGGTTGCATTAAATTTAAGCATGCCTATTTACGATGCACAAAATAATATGCACCGTGAGGCTCGCACCTTAGATGTTAACGTCCCCAAAGGCGTCAACCCTGCACAACGCCTGCGCCTGCGTGGCCAAGGTGGCAAAGGGCGCAATGGCGGTCCTGATGGCGATTTGTATCTGTCTATTAGCTTTTATCCACATCCCTTGTATCGCGTATCCGGCCACGACTTATACCTAGATTTGCCCATTGCGCCGTGGGAAGCCGCAATAGGTGCCACCATAGATATTCCAACGCTCGGCGGCATGGTGAGCCTAAAAATAGCGCCTTCGACCAGCAGCGGCCAGCAACTGCGGCTTAGTAAACGTGGCTTACCCAATGCCGACGGCGGCAATGGCAATTTATTAGCCATCATCAGCATAGTGATGCCGCCAACTTTGAGCGAAACCGAAACAGCACTCTTTGCGCAGCTTGCAGCGGGCTCTACTTTTGCGCCGCGCCAACACTTCACGGTGGAGCATAAAAATGCCGCTTAACAATAACGAAATTAGCCTTGATCTTGTTTGGCTAGGTGTCGGGCAGTTTGTCGATAGCAACGATATCGAAACGCTCACCGGCGCGACGCAATCGGAGATTCAAGAGCTCATTGACTACGATGTTTTAGTGCCTGCTAATCTTCAAAATACGCCGTGGCAATTTAGTGCTGACTGCATTTTTGTCGTCAATCAAGCGTGCCGCCTGCGCCATGAAATGCACCTTGAAGCGCACGAATTAGCCATCACACTTGCGCTGCTTGACCGCATTCGTCGCCTCGAAGCCGCGTTAGCGTTGGCGACGGCACAACAGCCGATTTTTAGACGCGGCTAAGCTACGATCCTTGTAGCTTAATTGGCGCTAAAAATTACTTGCTGTATTTATATTTGTTTTCGTACGCTGCCGCACAGTGAAAAGTTGAGGTCTTGGTTATTCTTAAGTCTGGAAGCTCAACCGGACTTACGCCTAACAAATCCCCCCCCTTGCGATACGTTGGGTGCTCGGTTGGCTTCCAACCCTTATCAACTGTAATTGGAGAATTCCTATGAATCAGATCAACACATTTTCACACTCACCTGTTAAAACCTCAAGCATTATCGGTACCGACGTAATTAGCCCAAATGGTGATGACCTTGGCGACGTAAAAGAAGTCGTGATCGACCCGCGTACAGGCAAGATTGTGTACGCAGTAGTGTCGTTCGGTGGATTTTTGACCATCGGCGAAAAACTGTTTGCTATCCCGTTTAGCTCGCTGGAATACGATGTACCAAAAGGCAAATATATTCTCGATATTTCCAAATCACGTCTGGAAGCAGCACCCGGTTTTGACGCCGACAACTGGCCGTCTATGGCTGACGAGCAGTGGCATCGCACGGTGTACAAGTATTACGAGCGTCCACCGTACTGGGAATAAGCACTAAGAACCCTATCGGCAGCAACAAAAAAGCTTCAACGAGTTGCTGCCGGTAAATCGCCTTATTTACAAACTAAAAAGAGGAATCCATCATGCTTTATACCATCGCCGTTGTGCTGATTATCCTGTGGTTGCTTGGCCTTGTTACGGCCTACACCATGGGCGGACTGATTCATATTTTGCTCGTCATCGCCATTGTGATGGTGCTGCTCAGAGTTATTTCAGGCCGCAAAGCGTTGTAATTATTTACCCTAAAATAGGCAAAGAAAATGCCTTAAAGAAGCCCGTAAATAGGGCGTCTTCAAGGCATTTTTTTCGTTAAAGCAGCTTTAAAACCCGCATCAAAACTGCTGTCGCAGAATTATCTTAGACTGCCTAAAATTCTGTGCGGGCAGCTCTACACGCATCAGTGCCGCATCGGCATTAAGAAACTCGATACGCAGCGACCCAACGGCATTCACCCGCAAGCTTGCGGCATTATAGCCATTGCCCAGCCACGCATTGGCGGTGGTGGTGTACAGATTGCCGCTGTAGGCGTTATCTTGCCAAGTGCCGCCCGGCAGCACCATCCATGTCGTGTTGCCTAAGTTATCGTAGGTATACCACACACCAAATAGTGTTGTGCCTTGCTGTGCAATATTGATGCCCCAACCGTTTTCAGCAACGCCACCCCACCACAAATCACCCACTGGTAGTCGCCCACGCACAGCCTCATCAGTACGTGCGCCGCCGAAGGATTGACGTTGGATATTTTTGGTGCCACTGATGCCGTTGATGGTGTAGCGCAGCACCGCAGTTTGCAAACTGCTAAAAGTAAGCGCGACGTTGCCCACGGGCTTACCGACGGTGAATGGCAAGCTCGCGCTGGCGTAATACGGGGCTGATGTGGGTTGATACACAGCACCACTATATTCCGTAAAGGCCGTGTTCCAGCTACCACCCGGCATGACCACCCAAATTGGTTTTCCTGCCGTGTCATACACATAGAGCACGTTAAATTGGGTATTGCCGTGCTGCACAATACTCATGCCCCAGCCGTTTTGTGATTCGCCAGCCCACCACATGTCGGTGTAATCAGGCGCTTGGTTGGTTCCCACGGCATAACTCAAACTCGCGGATGCTACATCGGCAGCCATGATGCCTAGCGCGTAGTGCGCGGTGATTGTTTGCGCAGCCGTAGCTGCAAAGCTGCAGGATGCGGTAGCCAAAGCGCTGGCACTAGAAATAGGCAATAGCGCCGATGCAATGCAAATCACTTTGCCCGTTGAATCTAGAAAGCGCACTACGCCTTGCGGCAAGGGATTATCTGCGGGCGATGCCGTTGTGATGACCAAGGCCGTGATCTTAATATTTTGACCCACTCTTGGCGCTGCGGGCTCCATAGATAGCGTCACGCTAGCTGCGGCGTTGGCATCACCTCCTGCAATAAAGTGCCCAATGGTTTCTTGCGCAGCGTTGTTGGCAGCATCACCGGCATAAATCACTTGATACAAATTGATGCCTACCGCTTGCGAGTTAGACGGCACACTGCATAGTGCCTGCCCACTTGCAAGCGACACATTGGCACAAATTGTGTCGATGGCCGCGCTAGAAACGCGCCGCACATCAACTAGCCCAGAGGGGCTGTTGCCCGCCACGCTAATTTGTAGCGTGATGGCCGCAGCCATTGTAGTTGCGGCCGGACTGGTTACTATTTTTATCGTGGTGTTTGTACGTAGCGGCCGTGGTCCAAAACTCACCACAGCAAGTGTCGAATTTGCAATCGTTAGCGCACACTGGCCACCATTAAACGACGTTGGGCTGTTGGGCTCTACCGGACACACAGCGACGCCATTTACGGACCAACCAACTAGGATAGAAGCCACATCTGGTATCGCAGTTAGCACCACAACGCTACCCGTGAGGGTACTGGAGCTGCAAATGGTTCCGCAATTTAAGCCGACGGTCTGCGCGAACACATTGCCGGCACTCGTAACCGTACTACTCGTGCTGCCTAAGCGCTGTACATCTAACCTTGCCAACTGTGGTGGTAGCGGCAAACTAAGCCTGTCAATCCACGCTGCATCACCACCTACAGAGGTATTGCCGTCTTTTTCGTATGACCACAACAGCGTGTGGCGGCCAGCCGAAATTGGCACTTCAATACGCGACCAATCAAGGTTGCCCGATATGCCCACACCACCCATATGGTCACAAGTACCGCGCAACTCCACGGCAATGCCATCAATCCTAAATCGAAAACAATCAAAGCCTTGCTCGCTAAATACGCGCCGGTCAAAGCTGACCACACCAGCCGTAAACTCACCTTCAAATTGCAATTGTGCGCGGGTTGAATTACCCACGCTAAGCATTGGGTTCGACTTCAAACTACAACCACCTTCGGTACTTGAATCACGACCCACTCCCCAGCCAGTAGTCGCTGTAGCAGGCGTTGACCACCCTTGTGAGGGCAATGTGCAATCAACTGGAAACGTATCGGCGGCACTATCAAAAATATCTACCGTCGCAGTGCTACCGCCATTGATGCTATTCATCAGTGGGGTCGCGCCAACAAAATCAACGAGATCGACTTTAAATTTTTCGGTACCCTCGTTAGCGGTATCGAGTGCGGTATCGATGAGAATGATTTTTTCGCCATCTTCGCCATCACGCCATACTAATGTCCCGCTACTGCTCCGAAAATCATTGTTGAGTGTTGCTGTTTGTGACGACGCCAAATATCGCACCGACACGACACCTTCGCTGGCTCCTAAACGCGATACCTTGAGCGCAACTGTTGCTCCTTCAATCACGCCATAACTTTGTGGACTAAATTGGATTGTTCCGCCAGAGGTTGGATCAATCGCCGTTTTAAATGCTGCCACAGTCGGTCGCGTCGCGTTAAGCGCTGCGGCGGCATTGGCCACGGCGACATTACCGGTCGCGAACTGTCCGTACTTGGCGATCGCGCTTGAAAACTGGCCAATTCGCGTGCAGTAGGTGTTGGCAGCAATACAGGCGTCCTCATAGGCCATGATGGTACGAAATTTATTTGCGACATCTACAAAGCCATGCCCGAACGCATATGGTGTGGCATCTTGGTCTACAAATGGGTCATGACGCAAGCCCATGTTGTGACCCAGCTCATGCGCAAAAGTATAATTACCGACTGCACACCTTCGCGCCACGACGTTGAAAGCGCTGCCTGCAAAGTAAGCTCCCACTGTGCTCATTTGCAAACCTAGGCCGCAGCCGCTACCGCCATCTTCCACCCACAAGCTCACTATATCTGCACCGTAGGCATCACGTAAAAAATGCACCTCATCTAAAGTGGTGTCGCCATTGGTGCGCAGCACGCCTAAGTCGATGTTTAAATCCCCCGTTTCAGCGTAATTAACTTCCTGACTATGAACAAGCCGCAGTTGTTGTTTAGCGCCGCTTAAGGCGTAGGCTTGGTTCGTTTGTGCAATCGCTAAGCTAAGGTGGCTATCCATTGCCGCAGCGCCGCCGATCGCACGCTCGGCTGCCGCAGTGTAAACAATCAGCACATCAATTACAACGCTTGCATCTTCTGCGAGCGCCTGACTTGCCGTAGCGTGACCGACTGCCTTGGAGGCAGGAATTTTTACTGGCGAATGCGCTTCTGACCCCATCGCGTTCAACCGGTGCTTACCCGCAGCTAAAAAAGATGCGGTTTCCTGCGCAAAGCTAGTAATTGGGTGATCTCGAAACTGGCGCTGGTCAATATTAACCAGCAAGTAACTCTCTTGCGAAGCTGGCTGCGACGAATCACGCTTGGCCGAGATCGAAGGACTTTTTGTCATCGCAACCGAGTCGCTGTTAAGCGGTGTTGAGCGGATTTGCAACTGTTTATCTGGCAATTGCATGATTGCCGAAACTACACCCGCGCGTTCTACCCACGTTACGCTGCTTTGCGCTGCACCTTCAACAAAGCCAATCGCTTGATAACCCAAGGCGGGTTTTTTGGCATCAAGTAAACGCATAGCGGTGAATATTAGATTTACCGAAGTAGAGGCATCAATAGGCGCACGCAATGTAATCGGCTCTGCGGCATTCAAGCTAAGCGGCTGCGCGGCAATGGCAGCGCCCCGTAGCGCACTACGAGCGCTGTCGCTTAGCGTAATGCCGGTGGCGCTACGCACGCTGCGATCTAACGGCAGTGCGTTGTTGAGTGCATCTATGTTTTGGTTGAACGCGTAAGCATCACCAATCTGCTTATTTAATTGCGCAGCAGCCAGTGATAAATGCCACGCCAAGAGCACAACAAAAAATAGCTTAAAACTGCGGTGGATAACGCGCATCATTGCCCCAAAAGATAAATATATTCCGCAAAGTATGGTCAATAAAAAAGCAAGTGTCTGTTCGCCAACAGACGCAAACCGACCTTCGTTCCATTCGCATAGGGCGGGCATACAAACCAGCATGGTGCTCAACACTGATGGCAAAGCGGAAACGATAAACCGGTGGACTACCGTTGTAAAAGCGCATTTTTATCGTTGTATAAAAAATTATCGACGTATAAAATTAACCACACGGCGCCGCATCTAGCGTAATGGTGGGCGCTGCGCCGATTGACGCCCTACAAAAACTACGGAAATTAGATACCTGCCAATCGCAGCTGTTCTCTTTTAATCACGCCATAGCATTCGCACGTGTGTTTCTCTAAGCCAGCTCTGTTGAGCACCGCGATGTGGCCGCGCCGATAACTAATTAAGCCTGCGCGCTGCAAATTGCCGGCAGCCTCTGTAATGCTTTCACGGCGAACACCCAACAGGTTCGATACCATCTCTTGCGTGATGACAAGCTCGTTGCCGATGAGGCGGTCATGGGTTTGCAGCAGCCAGCGCGATAGCTGTTGCTCTAACGGATGATGGCGATAGCACACCGCTGTTTGCGCGGCTTGCGTATACAGCGCTTGCGTATAGCGCAGCAACGCGCTTTGCACGGCACCTGCGCGGGCAAATTCGGCCGTTAGCACACGATGGTCAAGCCGATAGGCCGTGCCAGTGGTATGCACCATGGCAGAGCTGGCGGTGCTGTTGCCCCCTAAAAATAGCGCGATGCCCACCATGCCTTCGTTGCCCACACTCGCCGTTTCTACCGACGCACCAGACTCACACACATAATGCAGCGCCACAATGGCGCTCACAGGAAAATAGGCAAATTGCAAGCGCGCGTTGGGTTCATACAACATCGTACCCAGCGGCAAAGGCACTAATTCTAAGCTTGCCTCAAAATGAGCCAACGCTTCTTGCGGCAGGCTTGCCAGCAGTTTATTGTGTTGTGGGCTTGGCGCTGCGATACCCGCAACTGCGCCAGCAACCAAATTAGGCGTAGCCATATTATTTGGTTTCCGAAAATTCCACACCCACGCCACGATAGCCTAAAAATCGCAGCGATTCGTTAAACATGGGTTGACCACTTACTCTAAATTGTTGCGTCGTGCCGTCGGCATTAACGCGATGCAACACGTAATCTATAAACGGTTGACGCGCCACAATTTTTGCGTTCAATATCGCGCGCTCAGCTTCGTTCCAGCCATGATTTGCGCCGATAGCCACAGCCGTGTCATCGGGCATTTCTTGCCCTCCTACGGTTGACATTTTTACACCTAACATCTCAGCGACTGGACCCGAAACTCTCGTAAATAGGGCGTTTTCATCTTGTTCCCAGTACCAGTCTGATGCTAATTCAGTCAGGCTGCGATAGCGCGCTTCGCTGATCCGTAGCTCTGCGGTACGCTCGGCCACGGTTTGCTCTAGTTGCTGGTTGTAGTTATCTAGTTGCTTATACAGTAGCCGCACTTCCAGCATATTGTGAATGCGGGTTTTTACCTCTACCAAATCAAATGGCTTGCTAATGAAGTCTTTTGCGCCGCTTTGAAGCGCCCGTAATTTATGGGCTGGTTGCGCGGTAAGCACAATTACCGGAATGTAGCTGCGGGTTTCAATCGCTTTTAGCGCTTCCATGACTTGAAAGCCATCCATTTCGGGCATTTGCAGATCCAACAAAATTAAATCGTAATTATTAGCCTGATGCAAAGCGCAAACTTCCACCGGTTTCATGGTGCTGCGCACGTGCGTGTAGCCTGCTTCAGCCAGTAATTGTTCAAGCAGCAGTACATTTACAGTTTGGTCGTCAACAATCAAAATGCTGGCGTTAAGAATCGCGGTTGAACTAATCATCATTTCATTTCTCCGTTTGCAACTGTAGATGCGATGGCTGATTCACCCATCGGCAGGGTGGCGTCGGGCTTGGCTGCCTGCTCGGGCTTACCATAGTGCGCCGCCACGGCTAATTTTGAACTCTGTAAGGCCAGCGCTAAATCTAAGGTAGCCAAAAATTCTGGTACTTTTAGTGGCTTGGTTAAATACCTGTAGAAGCCCAATCCTAGGCCGTTTTCAATATCGTAAGGCATTGCGTTCGCACTTAGTGCAATTACCGGAATGTGCGCCGTGATGGGGTCAGCCAACAACTTTTCAAGCACTACTAAACCGCTCATGCCGGGTAGGTTGATGTCCATCAAAATCGCGTCGGGCAAGGTGCTGCGCGCCAAGGCAAGGCCTGTTTTACCGTCTGGGGCTGATAGCAGTTTTACGTTAGGCATGCGCGACACAATTTCTTCTACTAGCATCAAATTAGCGGGGTTGTCTTCCACATAGAGCAAGGTGCGCACGGAGCCTAAGGCGCGTAGGGACGCATCAACCGCTTCTTCGCGCTTTTGCAATGCCGCTAGCGCATCGTGTGGCAGCGTATTGTCAGCACTCACGCCGGCAGCTGCCGCTATAGGTGGCGCCACGGGTGCCGCTGCCGGCGGCGCTGGCGCTGGTGCTAGGGTCGATACGTCTGGTAACACCGCAATTACCGTTGGTGCCAAATTCAATTCAAACCAAAACACACTACCTTGACCCACGATGCTATCCACCCCAATTGTGCCGCCCATTAGCTCAACGAGTCGTTTACAAACTACCAGCCCAATGCCAGTACCTTCTTCAGCAGCAGCTTCGCGCCCTAGGCGGTTAAATGGTTGGAATAGATGCGCCATTTGAGCGGCTGTTAAACCATCGCCGGTGTCTTCCACACAAAGCCTGATACGCCCATTGCCGCTACCACCAATGCCACTACTGGTGATGCAACGTACCACCACACTGCCGCCGTCTTTATTGTATTTGATGGCATTGGACAACAAATTAATTAACACTTGCTTCACGCGGGTGAGATCGGCATGGGCGTAGTGAACCAACTCAGTGGATGGAAAAGTAATGCCGATATTGCGTTTTTCAGCTTGCGGTGCCACCATCGTTTGGCATTCTTGCATGGCTTGGGTTAACGAGATCGGCTCAATAGATAGCGATAGTTTTCCGGATTCGATGAGTGCTAAATCTAGTATTTCATTGATCAGCTCCAGCAAATACCAGCCCGCTTGCAAAATTTGATCGACACTGCGTTTTTGCGTGGGCGTGGGCGGGGGGGTTCCCGAATCCAATAATTGGGCAAAGCCTAAGATAGCGCCCAAAGGCGTGCGCAATTCATGGCTCATGCTCGATAAAAAATCTGATTTTGCTTGGTTGGCTTTTTCAGCAATTTGCATCGCGACTTCAAGATTGGTGTTTTTGTCCGCCAACAAGCGGTTCAGATCAAGCCGTTCCGCATCGAGCGTGCGTTGCTCGGTAATATTGTTAAACAGCACGGCTACTTTGCCGTTTTCCATATCACCGATACGAAACGCGTATACATCAAACCAGCGACCCAATTGTTTGGCTTCGCTGACGAGTCGAACTGGCTTGCCGGTACGGGCTACTTTGCCATACACTTCAACCCAATGGGTTTCACTGGTTGGCGCAATGTCCGACATGCATTTACCCACCACTTGGGTGAGCCCCGACTGCTTTTCAAAGGCCGGATTTGCTTCAACAAAACGGTAGTCGATTGGGTTGTTGTGCGCATCAAAAATTAACTCAAGCACACAAAAACCTTGATCGATTAAGTTAAATAAATGTCGGTAGTTTGCTTCGTTCTCGCGCACAATTTGCTCGGCACGCTTTCGCGATGAAATATCGCTAATAGCAATGCGTACTTCTTCTGTGTCTACAGATATTTGCGGCTGCTCAATGACGGTGAATGTAAGATTGGCCCAAAATGGCGTACCGCTACGTTGCACCATTTGAATATCCATTGACTGTGCGTGCCCAGATTCTGGTGGCTGCGTGCGTCGCAAGTAAAAACTATCTTGTGCTTTGGTCGCAATAAACCGCGTAAAACGCTCACCCACGACTTTGCCGCATGGCATACCGAATAAGGTGGCAGCGGCGAAGTTTGCCTCCAATATCAAGCCACTTTTACCCACTGTGCAGTAGCCTATTGGTGCCATATCGTAAAGATCGAAATAGCGAGCGCGACTGATTTCCAATGCGGCTTGGGTATTCCGCAATTCTTCGTTTTGTAATTCCAACTCAATTTGATGCACCTGCAGCTCATGCGACGCGCGTTGCGTTACGTTAGGTTGCGAAAGATCAATTGTTATAGATTCCAACCCACTAACGGCTGCTTGGCCATCTTTTGGCGCTGGCAACGTGATGGTTTTTTCTGCACGTGCCCGTAGCGCCTCATAGGGCGCGAGTGGCCGTGCGGCGTTGCCGTTTGCAGGCACATCCGGCGTTACATCCGGCGCTACATCCGGCGTTACCTCCGGTGCAGCATCCATCGCACCATTTGGTATGGTGTTGGGCTTGGTAATTGTTGTCGTAGTGGAATTAATACTAGGCTTGGCATTAAGCTTTGAAGGGTTGGTTCTATTGGGCATCGGTACACCTGTTTTTGGTTCAACATTTCGGTTAAAGTTTGGCTCACTTCTGCGCTATTTTTGATTCTTTGGATCGTTCCGTTGTGGCAATGGCATACATTTCACCGGCCTCGTTCACCAGCGCCGTAGAGGTTAACGACACCTGCAGCGTTTGGCCATTTTTAGCTAGCCGTTCGGTTTGATAGGGCTCTAATATTTCCGCTTGGCTAAGCTGGTGTATACGTACCAGCGCCTGCTCTTGCAAGTGCTGCGGAATACGATCGCGTGCGTTCATGCTGAGTGCTTCTGCTTCAGTCCAGCCATACAGGCGCGTGGCACCGGGGTTCCACGCAATAATCTTGCCCGTTAAATCTTGTACGGTAATGGCATCAAACGCATCACGCACCACCACGGCTAGGCGCAGCATTGCATTGGCTTTGGCTAATGCCTCGCGGGTTTGCACCATTTCGGTGATTTCAACAAAGGTAATCACGGCTCCTTCAATCACGTTTTCAAGGGTACGGTAGGGCAATATCCGCATGGTGTAAAACTTATCTTCGATGGTTTGCACCGTTACTTCTTTGGGCACCAAGGTTTTTAGAACGGCCTGCACATCAGCCACGAAGCCACTGTATTTCACCAAATTAGAAACGATATGGCCTACGGGTCGGCCAATGTCACTCATGATTAAATTAATGATTAAGGTAGCGGCTGGGGTAAACCGCAAAATGCGTAAGTTGTAGTCAATAAAAACAGTGCCAATACCTGTGCCCCCCAGCAGATTATTCATATCATTATTAGCCCGGGATAAATCATTTACTTTGGTTTGCAGCTCACTATTTACGGTACTTAATTCTTCGTTGATTGATTGCATTTCTTCTTTTGAAGTTTCTAATTCTTCATTACTTGATTGCAATTCTTCGTTCACCGATTGCATTTCTTCGTTAGACGACTTTAATTCTTCATTCGATGTTTCAAGCGCCTCATTAGCGGCACGTAGGTATTCTTCCTTAGCTTGTAACTCATCGTTGAGTTCGGCGATCTGCGCGCTCGTGTCTCTATGGTCTTTATGTTCTTTTTGGTCTTTTTGGTCTTTCTGGTGTTTCCGCGCAGCAGCGCTGGCAGACTCGTGCGGCATACCAGTGTGAGCCGCTGCGGAATTCGCTGTTTGGTTCGGTGTGTCGTTCACCGCTTCATTTGCCACATCAGGCGTTGGCACTTCGTCTAGCGTAACCAAATAAAGCGATGTTTCAAACGGTGTCGGAGATCCCGCAGTTGTGCTTGAGAGCCGCGTATTGACTGGGTAAATATTTAGATTCACCTGCGTGTAATGCCCATTGGTTTTTACCCACAGCAGGCGCGCCCGCGTAAATGTGTTGCTGCCCACTGCCTTGTACAAGGCAGTGGTTAATTCACGGTGCAGCCCTTCTCGCGCCATTTTAAGTACATTATTTATGCCGGCTTCACCAGGGGCTGGCTCTAAGTACAGCCCGCTGCGGCCATGCAGATACAAAATATCGCCCTGCCCATTCACCAGCACCCCCACCGTAGCACTCTGCTGTAGCAGGGTTTGTTCGGTGAGCTCACGCATGGATAATTTTGCAGCCGCCTGCACTTTTTTTGCCGGTGTTAATGCCACATCTTGCGCGGCGTTAGGCGGTGTGTGCGGCATAAACCGCCCAGGGGCGGCGCGGTGGGTACCCTGAAAATCTTCCCTACGTTGGTATAGCTTACATTTGCGATCCAGCACTCTAAATAAATCGCCAAATTCCCCCACCGTTTCTGATGTACCTAAAAATAGCAGGCCGCTGGGGTTAAGCGCGTAGTGAAACAGCGCAATTATTTTCTTTTGTAAGTCTGATCCCATATAAATGAGTAAATTGCGGCAACTAATGAGATCTAACTTAGAAAATGGTGGGTCTTTGATGATGTTATGTTCAGAAAAAATCATCATATCGCGAATGATTTTGTGCACCCGATAGGTGTTCGTTTCTGCTTCCAAGGTAAAAAACCGGCCAAGCCGTTCTGGCGAAATATCATTGGCGATGCTGGCCGGATAAACACCGGCACGTGCAGTGGCGATGGCGTAGCTATCAATATCGGTGGCAAACACCTGTAGTTTGTAGCTTTGCTTGAGTGTTTGCATCCGTTCTTGCAGCAAAATAGCGAGGGAATAGGCTTCTTCACCGGTGGAACAACCAGTTGACCACACGCGAATGGTGTCCCCTGCAGATTTATTTTCGAACAGTTTGGGAATAATTTGCGTTTCACATTCCGTAAAGGCACTCGGGTCACGAAAAAAGCTAGTGACGCCAATTAAAAAATCATGAAACAGCGCTTCAATTTCGGCTGGCGTTTGCTGTAAATATCTTACATAAGCTTCAACGCTATGTAGTTGATGTACGGCCATGCGCCGATCAATGCGGCGGCAAATGGTGCTGGGTTTATATTGGGAAAAATCATGGCCGGTTTGCGCACGCAATAAAATAAATATTTTGCGCAAGGCGTTTTCATCTTGCGGCAAGCTTGATGGTACTGCGCGTGGCGCTTTGCCGAACGCATGGGCGATATAGGCGATCAGTTGCGGCGGCATTTCTTTGGGCTCTAACTCATAATCAACTAAGCCGGTGGCTAGGGCGCTGCGCGGCATGCCATCAAATTCAGCAGTGGTGGCGTTTTGTACCATCACCATGCCACCTTCGCTTTTAATGGCGCGTAGCCCTAAGGTGCCGTCACTTCCGGTGCCGGACAGCACAATACCGATGGCGCGTTCGTGTTGGTCTTGTGCCAAGGATTTAAATAAAAAATCAATCGGCAAACGGTGCCCGCGCGGCGCTGCAGGCTCTAACAAGTGCAAGGTGCCGTTTAAAAATGCCATATCCCGATCGGGCGGGATAATATAAATGCAGCTGGGCTGCACGACCATGCCATCTTCAACTTCAAACACCTGTAGCCTGGTAATGCGACGAATCAGCTCAGTTAATAAACTTTCATGGTCAGGTGCCAAGTGTTGCACTAATACAAACGCCATCTCTAAGGCTGTATCGGCGGGAATACCAGAAAAAAATGCTTCAAAGGCTTTTAAGCCACCGGCAGACGCACCGATACCAACAATGGCGAAGTTTTGATCAGTCGCGATGGTGGGTCGTGTTGCAGGCACATGCTCAGTGGGTGAAGTTGTGGCCGACGCAGATATGGCCGTTGCCTTATTTTTAGTGCCGTTGCTACTTTTTTTAATGGTCATACTGTTGCCTTTTAGTTTTTTGCTCGGCTGAGTGGTGCTACTGCAAGCATTTAAATGGATTCAGTATAGGCTTATAATTTCGTGCGGATGGTCTCATTTAGGGTGCGATAAAATATTGCGTCTAAGCGGGCAGCGCGGTACCTGCTGGCAATGGTGGTGGCACCGCACGGGTATCTACACCGGTAGCCAAAAAATTAAGCGCGACATCAAGGGTGGCTAAAAAATCTTCTACCTTAATGGGTTTAGTGATGTAGCGAAAAAATCCTGCCGCCAAGCCGCGCTCTACATCGCGCGGCATGGCATTGGCGCTTAACGCCATTACGGGAATGTGTGCTGTGGCAGCGTCATAGGCCAACGCTTTTAGTGCGCTAATGCCATTGATGCCTGGTAAATTAATATCCATCAAAATTAAGTCAGGCTGCGCCGACCGCGCTAGCTGAATACCGCTACTACCGTCAACCGCACTAATGAGTCTAATGTCGGTACGGCGGGCAATAATAGCTTCTACCAGCATTAGATTCGCAGGATTATCTTCAACATAAAGCAGCGTGTATTTGGGCAACAGCGGTGCTGCGGCAGTTACGCTCGGCGCTGTAGCCTTCCCGCCGGTTGGCGTCACTACGGCGTGGGGTGACGGTTGCGATGGTTCCTGAGATTGCACCAAATTATGCTCGGTAATGTTGTTATCACCAATCACACCGGACCCTTTAGCTAAATTAAGCTCTATCCAAAAGGTGCAGCCAAAACCTTCCGTGCTTTCCAACCCAATGGTGCCACCCATTAGTTCAACCAAACGCTTACTCACTACCAAGCCAATACCGGTGCCCGTTTGTGTGCTTTCTTCTTGACCCAAGCGGTTAAATGGCTGAAACAACTGCGCTTGTTGAGCGGCACTTAAGCCAACGCCGGTATCTTCCACGCTAATACGAATGCAGTTAAGTGTGGTCAGCGCATATTTCACTCTCACTACACCACCAGATTTGTTGTATTTGATGGCATTAGAAAGCAAATTGATTAGCGTTTGTTTTAGTCGTGTTCTATCGGCTTGCACAAAGTAAGTCTCTGCGTTTTGCGGAAAATGCAATCTGACGTTACGCTTTTGGGCTTTTTGCTCAACGATGCCACGGCATTCTGCCGCCAATTCGTTTAGCAGCACCGGCTCGATGGACAAAGATAGCTTGCCCGACTCAATCAATGCCAAATCAAGAATTTCATTGATTAAGTCGAGCAGGTACCAACCTGCTTGCAAAATTTGATCGACACCGCGTTTTTGTGATGGCGTGGGTGCGGGTTCCCCTGATTCAATGAGCTGTGCAAAGCCTAAAATAGCGCTAAGCGGGGTGCGTAACTCATGACTCATGCTAGATAGAAACTCTGATTTTGCGAGGTTGGCTTTTTTTGCGACTTCCATTGCGCTTTGCAGTTGGCGCTCTACTTGCTTCCGCACGGAATTGTCGGTGCCACTCAACAAATAACCAATAATATTGCCGTAGTCATCAAGCAAGGCCGTGATTGACACCAAAGCTGGAAAGCGCGAGCCGTCTTTGCGCACATAGGTGAGCTCGTAAATATCTTCGATGCCGCGCGACGCTTTATATGCAAGCGCTTCAAACCCTGGATTAATGGCAGCGCCTAATTCCAAGCTTAGCGCCTCGGCTCGCAGCATGACTTCTTGCGGATCTTGAATATCGCTCGGGCTGATTTTATTTACAACTTCAATGGCCGAATAGCCAGACATGCGTTCCGCGCCCACATTAAAAAGCTGAATAATGCCGCGTTCGTCGGTGGCAATGATAGAAAAATTAGCGCTCGTCAAAATAGCATTTTGCAGCGCCCCGGTTTTGAGCATTGCCGCTTTCCCCAACGCTTCATTGGAGCCAATACTGTGGTCGGCACCGTAATTAGGCGGCGTAGCTGAATTAGCAGCCGTCGCGGGCGCTACGATGGGTGGTGGGTTGATACCAGATTCTTGCATAACGTGCTTTCTAAAAACATCACTAAATTGCTCGTTAAAAAATGTTTAGCGGGCGTCAATATCAATACTAAATCTCCACACGTACCATAAGCTATGCGCGTTGCCGTATCTGTTCGCCAGCGCACAGACCGACAGTACTTCCTTTGTTTATAACGATGTGCAGGCTAATGCAATATTCAATTTTCGCCTCGTATTCGCCCCCGTTCACGGTTAACCGTCATTTAAATACAAGGAAATATCATGCATAAAAAATTATTCAGCGCGATGTTGTTTGTCTGCAGTAGCGCCATGATCGGCGGCGCATCCATCTCGGCTCACGCGCAGCTGGCGGGCTCTACCACCCTTGGCGTGGGCGCTGTTGAGTTGCGCGAAGTGGTGGCAATGGGTTGGAGCGTTAAAAAAAGCATTTTAGGTAAAACCGTGTACAACGAAAATAACGAACGTGTGGGTAAGGTAATGGATCTCATTATTTCGCCAGACAAAAAACTTTCATACGTTATTATTGGCGCTGGTGGCTTCATTGGGATCGGTAGAAATGATGTGGCCATTCCCGCATCGCAACTGCAAGATGTGGGCGAAAAGCTGGTGCTGCGTGGCGCGACGAAGGACGCCGTGAAAGCAATGCCAAAATTTGACTACGCGAACGACGGCGAAAGATTAGTTCGTTACCTAGATCAAGCAGACCAAGATATTGCCAACGCGAAAGTAAAGCTTGCTGCAGTGAATGAAAAAGCGAAAGTTGCTGCTGCCGACGCGAAGGTGGCGCTGGAAGCACAAGGTGCCACAATACGCGCCGACCTTAAAATAGCCGAAGACAAATTGATAGAATTAAAACGTGCCGGACAAAGCAAATGGAAAACCTTGGAAGCCGATACCAATGCGGCAATAGCACGTTTGCGTTTATCTATTGAGCGAGCAATAGGCTAAAGATGCCCGTATTACGGGCGTCTTCAGGTAGTTTAAAAGCTAGCTACGATGCCCCGATTTACTGATAACCCACGCCCATTACGTAATCGCGAAGCAAGGCTGCCTCATATTTTTCTTCACCTAGCATCGCCCGCAAGGCATCGCGGGCGTTGACCACGCCCACGGGTCTGCCTGCGTCGTCCACAACTGGAAGGTGCACAAAACCAAATTGACGCATCATGGCCATCACATCAGGCAAGCAATCGGCTGGGGCGCAGCAGGTAACTTCGCGGCTCATGACGTCTGACGCAACCATATTGCTGACGTTGCCCACATATTTGCCCAGCTGCTTTACGATGTCGGTTTTAGTAATTACCCCGGCGACAGTACCGTCGTCAGCGCAAATGACGACTAAGCTTATGTGCGTGACCGAAAGCTGGTTTGCGACGTCCACTAGCGGTGCGTTTATACCTGCGGTGGCTAATCGGGAGTGCGTTGCAACTTCGATGCTGCTTACCAATTTATCGTTCACTGTTTTTCCTCGGTGATTATGTTTTAACTTGCGGGCTAGTTTTATGATGGAATTAAACTAAATCGCTGCGATGCGTTCAATCGCAAACTTCCCGCTGGCTGCAGCCACTACACTGGCCAGCGTGCCCCACGCCATATCGGCCAAGGCAACACTTACCGGCCAATCTCTAAGCGTTGCTAGATTAGTTAAATCATAAGTAGCGTAAGCAAAAAACCCAAATAGCGCAGCAGAAATAAGTGTCTGCCGCCAACCCGACCATTCAGCGTCGGCTATATGGGGCGCGATCGCAAAATACACGATGCCCACTGCAAACATAAGATAGAACAGCGTTGCTGCGATAAAATTCGGTTTATCAGCCATCAAGTGGCCAATGCCGCGTGCGTAAAATGGTTTGGCGACTACGCCTAGCCATAAAACATCTAGCGCAATCATCACGATTGCGGCGGCAAGATAGGCATACACATACTTACTCATTTGCATTTTCTCTTTGTGAGTTGACTTAAGAAGCAATGAATACGGGCGTCTTCGAGCCTTTCTATACTAAACTTCACTCGCCGATCAACACCCGCGAGACGTCGCACGCCAATTTGAATCGCGTACGACATCGGCGCAGTCCACTGACCGCGCGGTGTGACCGATAGATTAAATTCGACCCATCAACAACAACACCAGCAAAATCACTACTATCAAGCCTACGCCGCCGCTAGGCCCGTAGCCCCAACTTTTACTATGCGGCCAAGCGGGTATAGCGCCGATCAATACCAGCACTAAAATAATCAGCAATATGGTTCCGATACTCATGACTTTCTCCTAAATATTTAGATTGAAACTGCTTAAAAAAGCAGGCTTAGCCCTTTGGGGGAACCGGTGCAGGTACTGGTGCTGGCACTGGTTCTGGTGGGGTGACAATCACGATCGCGCCAGGTTTTCCAGCTTCGCCTTTCACACCGTCGGCACCTTGATTGCCAGTAGCGCCAGTGGCACCTGCAGGGCCTGGTACTGCTACCGGCACCTGTACAACCACCGGTGTTACTGGAACTACAACAGGTTTTTCACATCCCGAAACTGCGAGGGCTGCAAGCAAAAGCGTTGGAATGGCTAATAATGGTATTGATCGTTTCATGTTGATTCCTTTTTAAGTTTGAGTCGGAAGGTGCGGTAAATACGATTATTTTTTAAACCGATTACGTAGGCAATTAGGTAGGCAACCACGTAGAAGCGTGGCAATTATTTCAATCTTGCTAATACCTGCACTCGCTTGCCGCAGCGGTTCACCACACCACAATATTAGCCAAACCGATTGAATTGATCGGTACGCTGGCTAACACTGCTAAAAAGAAATCGCGACGCCTTGATCTAATTTTCGGGCTTACCTATTCCACGGAGAGCCAATAGATACGGGCTATTCCAATGGTTCTACGGTTTAGTAGTCCTACTGTGTTACAAAAAACACAAATTAAAGCCAACTCTATCTTCAATTCGAAAATGACTTTATTTTAGCTGCACCAACGCTCAAAAATACACTCGCGTAGCTCGGCTCTCGCGGCTTTTTCGACGTAAGTACCCCTTGAAGGTGCAGCTGGGATCGGTGGCGAACGATTGGTAGTGGTAGAAATTAGATGCCCAACATTTTTCGCGTTATGGTGAAAGTTCGATCTGCCATTACTTTCATCATGCTTCGTTGATTCCGTTTTTCCACCACTCGGCGCAATTGGCGCTACGCTGATTGCGCCCTACGGCACTATGAAACAGCTAAATATGCCGTGAAGAAGCCCTAAATACGGGCATTTACAGCCTATTTTACTGCATCAAACAGCCGTTTCTGGAATCAAAGCGATGTTGGATTTTGCTGGTGGCGGACGCGATTTTCTGAGCCGCAACGCGTTGGTAATGACCGATACCGAGCTTAAGCTCATCGCCAGCGCGGCCACCATGGGCGACAACAGCCAGCCAGTCCAAAAATAGAGCGCACCTGCAGCCAGCGGCACACCCAGTGCGTTGTAAACAAAGGCGAAGCCAAGGTTTTGCTTCATGTTGGCGACCGTAGCCACCGAAATAGCGCGCGCTTGGGCAATGCCACGCAAATCGCCCTTCACCAGCGTTACTTGTGCGCTGTTCATCGCCACGTCGGTACCCGTGCCCATTGCCACGCCCACATCGGCGCGCGCTAGTGCTGGCGCGTCGTTGATACCGTCACCTGCCATGGCAACAATGCGCCCTTCTTGCTGCAGTTTTTCCACCAGCGCTAATTTGTCTGCCGGTTTAACTTCGCCGTGCACTTCATCGATACCCAATTTGCTACCCACTGATTTTGCTGTGGTAAGGCCGTCACCGGTGGCCATAATGATGCGCAACCCCGCTGACTTTAATACCGCGAGTGCCTCACCGGTGCTGGCTTTAATAGGGTCTGAGACTGCGACTAAACCTGCAAATTTCCCGTCTACAGCCAGCATCATCACGCTGGCACCTTCGGCCTGCAACGCTTCGGCCTGTGCGTGCAGCGCTTCAGTGGAAATGGCTAATTGCTTCATGAGTGCCGCGTTGCCCAAGGCGATGCGGGCACCCCCCAAAAGCCCTTGCACGCCAATACCGGTGCTGGATTCGAAGGCTTCAACTTTATCCAGCTTAAGCTCCGCCGCACGCGCTGCACTCACAATTGCAGCCGCCAGCGGATGCTCACTGCCTTGGTCAAGGCTCGCAGCTAAACGCAGTACCTCGTCCGCGCTGAACCCTTCCATTGCCACCACACGGTCAAATTGCGGCCGCCCTTCGGTTAAGGTTCCGGTTTTATCGACGATCAGGGTATCGACCTTGCAAAAATTTTCTATTGCAGCGGCGTCACGAAATAGCACGCCCTGCGTTGCTGCATTGCCGGTTGCCACCATAATCGACATGGGCGTGGCAAGCCCAAGCGCGCAAGGACAGGCAATGATGAGCACCGCCACCGCATTGATCAGGCCGTAAACCCAGCTGGGCTCAGGGCCAAAAATGCCCCAAAGCGAAAACGTGAGCATTGAGATAGCGATGACTGTCACCACAAAATAGCCCGCTACTTTGTCAGCCATGCGCTGCATGGGCGCCCTTGATCGCTGCGCTTGTGCGACCATTTGCACGATGCTGGCCAGCACGGTTTGCGATCCTATTTTTTGCGCAAGCATGACAAGCGCACCGTTGGTATTCATGGTCGCACCAATTAACTTGTCGCCCGTTTTTTTTGTGATGGGCATGGGCTCGCCGGTGAGCATCGATTCATCCACCGCACTGCTGCCCTCAACGACAACACCGTCAACCGGCACTTTTTCACCAGGACGAACCCGCAATAAGTCTTCTACATGCACCTCGGTTAAGGGTATATCTTGTTCAGTGCCGTCAATATTTATGCGGCGCGCCGTTTTAGGCGAAAGACCTAGTAGAGACTTAATGGCCGCTGATGTCTGTGACCTTGCTTTGAGCTCCAAAATTTGACCTAGGAGCGTGAGCGATATGATAACGGCTGCTGCCTCAAAATAGACCGACACACGGTTCATCGATATAAACGATGCCGGAAAAACTTGCGGGGCGATGGTTGCCACCACGCTGTATATAAATGCGGCTGATGTTCCCAAGCCAATGAGTGTCCACATATTAGGGCTGACATTCAACACCGATTGCACCCCGCGCCGCAAAAACGGCCAGCCCGCCCAGAAAAAAATAGGTAGCGTAAGGACTAACTCTACCCAGCTTTGTGTAGACATACTGAACAATTGCAGGCGATGCCCGAACATGGCTAATAAGGCCACGACAATGGTTAAAGGCAGCGTCCAAATAAAGCGCCGCTTAAAATCGATAAGCTCAACATTCTCGTCTTTATCGACGCTTGGCATTAGTGGCTCAAGCGCCATGCCGCATTTT
>JAYUOW010000311.1:0-7955 GCA_043760555.1 Betaproteobacteria bacterium | reverse complement strand
ATAGGCTATTCGACCATGCCGCTTGCAACAAAACCCCGCTATCTACGATACGCCTGTTCAAGGCCAATGCGCGGTTTCGGTAGACACTCGCGGCTATTTTAGGGTATCTACAGCCACAGCTGCGTAAAAATTTGACACCGTTCTAATTCGCTGGCACAGCCTGCCAATCCGCCTATATTCCCAGCTCGTGCCCGTGGATGCTATGAGCAATCACGCTACAAATTCGTTTTTCTCGCCTATCGGCATGGTATTTGTTTGTTTGATCAAACGGAAGCCACTTTTGCCCTGCTACCAGAAGTTTCAAGGTAAATATCACCTTCGACAATTGATGCTAACATTCAGCGAGAAGCGACGTGTGAAATGCGGTCACTTTGATAACGGCTATCTGCTAAATCTGTCGTTTGCGCTACCATCTACGAAAAATACCACTTTATATTGAGGAAGTTATGCAAATCGCTAAATTTATGCCGAGCGTAGCACTAAGGTTAATCGCAACTTTTGGCTTGTTTTTTACGACTACCGCAGCAGCAATCGCGCCGCAGTTACTAACTACCTCGCTACCAATAGCCGCAGTTGGCCATCCTTATCGAGCCGATATTGTGGTTGCGGGTAGCAATTCTGCGACTTTGTCTGGGCTACCAACGGGGTTAGCCGTCGCAAACGCTTCAGCAGGAATTCTCACGCTTTCTGGCACACCCGCAGCAGCTGGCAAAGTAGTAATTTCTATCACCGCAAAAAATGTCGACGGTGAGTTGGCGGTAAGTTTGCCGCTATTTGTGAAGGGTGATGCTTTCGAGCGGCCTCTGACGTTGGCTACGGGTGCTGCACACGCATGTGCCATCTCCCCTTCTGGCGTGTGGTGTTGGGGTGCCAATGATTTTGGCCAAATCGGCGACGGCACCGCAAATCAACGGGGTGCGCCGGTTAACGTGTTAACAACCAATCAGCCAACCAACGAGGTGAGAGCTTTAGCATTGGGTGCTTCCCACAGCTGTGCCCTCGTCGCCCAGCAACTGTACTGTTGGGGTGGGAACGATAGTGGTCAGCTTGGGCTGGGCAACAAAATCAACCAAAATCAGCCCAGCTTAGTCCCGCTCCAAAACGTGACTGCCCTCGCCGCTGGAGACAAACACACCTGCGCCGTGGTGGAAGGTGGCGTGTTGTGCTGGGGCGAAAATGCTTTCGGCCAGTTAGGCAACGGCACAAAAACCGGGCAACTCTTGCCAGTACGCGTGCTTCCGTCAGGTAGCGGTGTGACTATGCTTGCGGCCGGGAACAAGCATACCTGCGCCAAGGTCAACGGCGGTGTGATGTGCTGGGGCAGCAATAGTGATGGGCAATTGGGTAAGTCGGCGGTATCTGAAGCTTTGACTCCCATTTCCGTAATCCCAACAAATTCTGGTGTGACGGCGATGGCGACTGGCGCTAATCACAGCTGCGCCGCTCAAAGCGGCGCTCTATTTTGTTGGGGTGATAATCGTGATGGACAGCTAGGCGTAAACGCAAATCCAGTCACACTTCCAACGAGGGTGCCAAGCGGCGCTAACGGCATATCGGCGATATCTGCTGGAGCCGCGCATACCTGCGTCATAAAAGCAGGTGTACTGGCTTGCATGGGTAAAGCAGACAATGGTCGGATTGGTTACGTTGACCCGCCAATAATTGGGTTAGCGCAGCCATTGCAACAAATTGGAACACCATCGGGTTTAGCCGTGGGCAACGCATTTAGTTGTGCCATTGTGGGTTTAGTTGTGCGCTGTTGGGGTAGTAACGATCGCGGTCAGTTGGGGGATAACGGCGGGGTAGCGGTTAACCAATTTGTGCTCACGTTGCCAAACGGTGTTGGTGCAGTCAGTGCCGGGGGAGACCATGCCTGCGCAATTGTCGATGGCGGCGTGCAGTGTTGGGGAGACAACAGCGATGGTCAACTCGGTGTTGCCAACACAGCAAGCGCAAATACAAGCCGCTTCATCCCCGTGCCTACTTTGCCAGCGACAAGCGCGGTCACTGCGGTATCGGTGGGTAATTTTCATACCTGCGCCCTGCGGGCGGGCGGCGTGCAATGTTGGGGTTTGAACGAAGACGGTCAATTAGGTGATAAAACACGGGTAACCAAACAAGCGCCCGTGCAAACAATTCCCGCCGGAAGCAGCGCATCGGCGCTCGCACTGGGCGGATTCCATACGTGTGCAATTGTGGCGGGTGGCGTTAAATGTTGGGGCTTCAATGATTTTGGTCAGCTAGGTGACGGCACGCTAAACACTAGAGCTGCTCCCGTTGACGTTATCGCTGCTGGTAGTGACGTAACGGCAATTACTGCGGGCGCATTTCATACCTGCGCGATTCAATCCGGTCGCCCGCGTTGCTGGGGTCGTAATAGCGATGGTCAATTGGGTGACGCTACAAGCACTAACCGCCTAATTCCAACGGAAGTACACGGCATCTTGAGTGCAGTAGCAATCAGCGCAGGCGGTTATCACACTTGTTTTGCAAGTGCCATCACCGTTGCGTGTGCGGGCTACAATTTTAGTGGTCAATTGGGCGATGGTTCTACGGTATCCAGTATAAAACCGGTGCTCGTTTTAGGGTTAAGTCGCCCTGCAGAGCGCCTGTTTTCGGGGCTTCATCACAGTTGCGCCATTCTAGCCGGCGGCGGGCTTGCATGTTGGGGTGAAAATTTAAATGGGCAATTGGGGGACGGCACACGGCAACCTGCGCTTCGTGCCCGCAATGTTTTTCCAGTTGGCGTTGACATCCAAAGTGGCGCGGCGGGCTTCGCCCACACCTGCATCACCGTCGCCAAGGCAGTGCTTTGCACGGGTGCAAGCGATAACGGACAGTTGGGCACATTAGAATCTGCGGCCACGCGTTTTTCTATTTTAAATTTCCCCGCAGCACCTGTTAGCGGCCTAAAGATTTCAAACAGTGGTGCAAGCGCATTTGTGGGGCAGGAAGTGATTTTTAATGTGCAAGGTGTACCCGCAAACGCACGCGGTGCAATGTCGCTCTTGGTCAATGAGCAAGTTGTGCCGGGCTGTCCGCAACTTGCCGAGCCTGTCGCCGAGATATTGCAATGCCGCTATACCTTTCAAACTGTCGGCACTTTTCGTGTTGGCATTCAGCTTAGCGCATCGGAAACGCAGCCTGCTGCAACCGCCGCGCTACCCAGCCCGTTGGTCGTTGCACCCGTCATTAAAGGCAATGCCACCGCGTTATTTCGCACTTACAACTCTGTACTGCGCGCGCATCTGCTAACAAGCGATGCCAATGAATACGACAAGCTCGGCAAACTCGGTTGGGCGGGCGACGCTAGTGTCGGTCGGGTGCTTGATGCAGATAGCACCATTTTAGGCGTAGCCACGGTACCTGTTTATCGGCTGTATAACGTCAATTTACGACGTCATTTATATACAACCAACGCAGGAGAACGCCTAATTTTGCGGGCAAATGGCTGGCAGGAAGAAGGCATCGTCGGCTATGCCGCGCTTACCGACATCGCGCATCCTTCGGTAAAGTTGCTACCCCTTTATAGGCTTTATGCAGCGGCGTTGCGAGCGCATTTGTTGACCACCGACGCCAATGAAGCAGCGGTGTTGAGTCAGATAGGCATTTGGACTAACGAAGGGCCAATAGGGTATGTTTTGAAGTAACTATTTCTGGGGGAGTTGCTTTGCCAGCGCAGGTTTTTCCCTTTAGCAATTACGAGGTGCTTCGCTTGGCAACCCAAGAAATTTCGTTAAATTTGTGTTTTTCACTTTAAGCTAGTAATATTTTGGTTGTGGTTAGTGAAATTTTAGATAGCTTTTTTAAAGGCAAAGTATGTTGCGCAAAAATTGTAATTGGGTAGCTAAGGTTGAACTAACTTCGTTGACTTGCATAGGTGCCTTGTTGCGCTCGTCCGTGCTCGGCGTAAGTTGGGTAGTGCTGTCGGCCATCGCTGTGCCGACCGTTAGTGCCAATGCGCCTCCTATTACCTCCCCTAATACTTCAGTCGCCGCTCTAGCCTCGGAAACAGTTGGCAGCAGTCCGCGTGATAAAAAAGTATTTATTATTAAAGTGGCGTCGGCAAAAGCGCTGAGCCTACCAAATTCCAGCGCAAGGTTGAATGCGTTGGCTAAGCAAGCTGGATCAAAACCATCGGCGGTGCGCAGCTTGGCGGGCGCGGGTACGGCAGTTGCTGTATGCGGTATCCCTGCCGGGCCATCTGATATTTCGTGTACGGTGACTGGAAATCTTGTTTGCGACGACACAATGGGCGGCGAATACGACTTCGGTTGTAGCTTTGAAAGCGGACTGATAGAAAGTAACTGTTCTACGGATGTTGATGGCACATCAATAACGTGCTTTGCTTTCAATAGCACCGAAGCGCAGGTGACTTGTACGTCGGTTCCCGCCGCAAGCGGTGTTACAGGCGCAGTTGATTCGCGCTGCGAATTTGATACGCTAGTGGACGCAACTGTTGCGCCGAGTACGCTAGACTTTATGGCGGTGTCAGCTGGCACCACGTCGCAACTACCAGTGACTATCACCAACAACGGTTCCAGACCCATCACGTTCGTGGGTGCTTCGGCAAGCAGTACAGAATTTGCTTCTGGCAGCCCAGTGTGCGGCAGTACGCTAGCCAGCGGTGCCTCTTGCGCGCACAACGTGCGTTTTAGCCCGAGTATTACCGGGGTAAAAAATGAAACCTACACGTTTAATTTAGCGTCCTCAACCGGCCTTGCCAAAAATTTAACCGTTGCCCTAACTGGCATCGGCATTGCCGGCGGCGCGCCCTTTATCGTCGCGCGCACCACCGCCGTTTCCTTTGTGCCAACGGCAGACGGAAATGGCGCGGCACCAAAGGCAATTGTTTATGAAAACATAGGCAGTGGCCGTTTTTTAGGTAGCTTGATAGCGCCAGCAGGGTTTGTGATTACGCGCGACGAGTGTGATGGGTATCTGGGTGCTGGACAACAGTGCACCGTAATGATTGCGCCTTCGCCTAAAGCAGGAGGCATACTGCGCGGCATTGCCCAAATAAAGGGCACCAACGGGCAGGTGTGGGCAAAAATTCCGCTAACTGGCTTTACGCGCGTTGCAGAGGATTGCGAATGAATATCAATAAATTAACGGCGCAGCCGAAAAAAATGCAACTCACCAGCCTTTGGAAAGCGGCGCTCATTGCCGCTGTTATCGCTGTTGCCATTGCTTTAATTTATGGGCAACGTGCGTTGGCCGTAGGGCAGGGCAGTGGGAGTGGAATTTTAAACATTAGGGCGTTAAATGAGAGCGCCTTGCTTTCGGCGCGTTTACATACTGAGCCCAAGTTCAATACCCAACCGCTCGCTGAATTTGGTGCAACGCATGGGTTGAGTCTTGAGCTATTTGGTGCTGCAACTTGCGGTGTAACCAGTCTCGATTGGGTAAAGGCAGGCGAAGCCACCCAGTTTAAATTTACCGCTAAAGATTGCGGCAGCAGCATGACGCTCCGCGCAAAAGGGCTTACTACGCTTTTAAACCAGTTAACACTTGAAAATAGCAGCAGCGAACCGTGGCAAGACGGTGACACAACGGGCACCACGAGAGAGTTTTTATTACCGCTAGCAGAACCCAACGGTAATGTTGTAACGATAGCGGGTGCAATCGAACACAAAGGAAATGTCGCTGCGCTGAACGCAACCGGAAAAGAGTTGTTTTTTGCCGATGAGCAAGCAAACTTTTCGCATGACGTTGATGTTGTTAACTACGACAATAGCGTGCTTACCCTTGGTGATATTGAAACTACAGGGCCTTACACCTTCACGCACAACTGCCCCTCTGCACTTGAAACTGGGCAATTTTGCCGCGTTACTGTCTTTCGTGGTCAGCCCACGAAAGTGGTTTTTAAAAACGAAACGTTAGCGGTAAGCGGCTCGCCGGTTGGCAGCGTTGGCGCACTGCCCACACCATTTACGCCAAGCGTGCCTACGGCGCACAACGCCAGCACGCCGCGTAGCGAAAATGTTCAGTCACTAGCTCAAAGCCTAATCATTAGTGCGTTAGACCCGCCATCGGCACTTCCCGGCGACTTGATAGCTATCCGTGGTGATGGCTTTGAACCCAATCCGCTTAAAAATGAAGTGACCTTCAGCGAAGGCGTAAAAGGCGAAGTCATTTACGCAAGCGCTACAGCCTTACAAGTTATCGTGCCTACAAAAGCGCGCAATGGCGTAATCCGCGTAAAGTCCGGCGCACTTACTGCACTCACACCGGTGTTTCAAATAAAGGCCGATAGCCGTCTTGCACAAGACCCCGCCGTTACCTTAAAAACATTTGTGGTGAACCCAGAAGAGGCGGATAGTTTTTTCAATCGCAGCAAAGTACTGTTTGCAGGCACGCCACCTATCCAAGCCAACTTTCAGACTGGCAGTATCACGCCGCAAACGATGGTGGTGATTCGCGGCGCTATTTTGCAGCGCGGCGGCGGTGCGCTCGCAGGCGTACAAGTGCAAGTGCGCGGGCAAGGCAACGTAGGCTACACGCTAAGCCGTGCTAATGGTATTTATGATCTGGCCATCAATGCCGGTCAGCAACTGGTCGTGGAGTTTTCAAAGCCCGGCTATCTGCCTATTCAACGCATCGTCAATGCGGAGGCGGGAAATTTTAAAGTAATGCCGGACGTAAGCTTGGTGCCGCTCGATCCTCAAGTGACGCAAATCAATTTCACCTCGCTTGCAGGCGCAAGTAGCCCCACGCAAGTAGCGCAAGGCAGTGAAAGCGTTGATGAAGACGGCAAGCGTCGCGCCACCTTATTTTTTAGTGCAGGCACCACCGCAAAGCTCGTTATGCCTGACGGCAGCAAACTGGATAAACCATCGCTTAACATCCGCGCCACTGAGTACACCGTAGGCCCCGGCGGGCCACGTGCCATGCCGGCGGAGCTACCTACAAACACCGCCTACACCTATGCCGTTGAGCTAAGTGCCGACGAAGCCATCGCCGCCAACGCATCGCGCGTCGAATTTTCGCGACCAGTTTTAGTTTATGTTGAAAATTTCCTACAGTTTCCCGTGGGCGGCATTGTGCCAAGCGGCGTGTACGACCGCGTCGCGGCAAAATGGGTGGCCGAACCCAATGGCAAAATTATTCGTGTAACTGGTGTTGAAAACGGCTTTGCAGTAATTTCGTTGAGTGCAAGTGGCGTAAGAGCCACGCCAGCAGAATTAGCAAACCTTGGCATCACAAACGAAGAGTTAAGAAATTTGGCACTACGGTTTACCGTTGGCGCAGAGCTCTGGCGTGTGCCAGTGATGCACTTCAGCCCCTATGACCTTAACTGGCCTTACAAAAGGCGCGACCCGCCGCGTGATCCTGATAAGTGCAATCCACGCTGCCCCGATTATCCTAAAGACTGGGATGATCTCTACAAAGATAAAGAAGGTGATAAAGACAAAGATAAATGGCGCGACCCACCGCCAGACCCTAACTGGCCACCGTTACCACCCGGTAGTCCGCCAAAAAGCGCGCCACCCACTAAACCTATCGACCCAGACAACCCGGAAAAAGACTTAAACAACGAGAAACAGCCAGACAAAAAACGGCTCGACGCGGAAGATGACTGCACCAAGGCTGGTTGCGAAATCAATGCCCGTAACCGTAGCGTAAGTGAAACAATCCCCATCGCTGGCACCGATACGGCATTGGTATATTCTTCTTCATATTCTATTCGTGCAAGCCGCATGGGCGGCGGTTTGCCTGTGCACATTACCGGTGCCAAACCACCCATAGGCATTGTCGGTGCCTTTATCGTTGTTACGGTAGATGGTGTGAGAACAGTCCACACAGTTTCTCCTACAAACATGGTGCCCTATCAGCTTGAAATTGTCCCACTGCCAAGCTCGGACGCATGGGGGCGGCCATTTGATCTTCGTCCGCGTGACATACGCGTAGCAATTTCGTTTGTCGAACCCGTCGTTTACTTATTTCCATGGCTC
>JAYUOW010000310.1:0-7962 GCA_043760555.1 Betaproteobacteria bacterium | reverse complement strand
TTTACGCAATTTGAATGTCGGCAGTACGGAAAAAGTTGCACTTCGATTTTGAATCCAAGCTAATTTTGTGCAGTAAAATACCTGAAGACGCCCTAAATTAGGGCGTCTTCAGGCATTAAATTTATCCTAATTAACTCCTAATCAACTGCTAAATCACTACACGCAAACCGGTACCATCGCGCCAAAAACTTGCCGTGAAATGGCTTTGGTAACCGTGGTGCCGTCTACCGAATACGTCAGCGTTCCTGCATTGCCCGATTGGAATCTGAAGCTCATCGTGCCCACCCTAGGTGCGGTAACACCCACGAATGGTGTGACGTTAAACGCGGGGCCTACGGTGCGATACAACTCACCGCTAAAGCTGCCGTCGGTTTGCCTTGTGCCTGCAGACATCACTAACCACATATCGCGACCGGTGGTGTCGTAAATAAATAGTGTGGCGAATAAAATATTGCCTTGATGCGTTACGTTGACGCCCCAGCCAGATTCATTTGGGTTCCACCATAAATCTTGATAATTTACGCTGCTGGCACGATTCGTTGCAACCGGCTCGCTGGTGCAAACTGATAGCGGGCCAAACGGTTGGGGCGTGATGGCTTTAGTTACTGATATGCCGTTAACATCATAGGTTAGCGTGGCAGCGGAGGCAGACGCGAAGGTGGCGGTAAGCTTGCCCACGCGCTTCACTGCGGTGTTGGCGGGCACGAAGGGGGTGACGTTGAAGGCCGTGCCCGTGGTTTGAAATAGGTCGCCAGAAAAGCTGCCATCTGGCAACTTGGTGCCGCCAGACATCACTAACCACAGCCCTTTGCCGTCAGCGGCATAGGTAAACAAGGTGCCGAATAAGGTGTCGCCCTGATGGTTAAAATTAACGCCCCAGCCTGATTCTTGCGCGTTCCACCACAGCCCCGTGTAGTTGATGCCCGTGGCGGGCGGTGTGACGATGGTGCCAACAAGCTTGATGATTTTGTCCGCTGCGTCATTGCCCGAAATATAGGCACCATGCACGGTGGCTTTGTATAAGGTGGATGTGTGTTCACCCGCAAAAAATAGCTTGTTGTCTACCGTAGCTGCCATATTGGTAAAGTCGATTGGCAAGGTGTTTAAGCTGCCGTAAGAATACGCACCGTAAGCGAAGGGATCAATATTCCAGCGCGATGCATTTACCTTTTTAGGGGCAGGTGTGTTGGGGCCAAACATCGCCTTCAACGCCTCGCTAGCACTTGCTGTTACCTGCGCATCCGACATGGCGTCGAGCATCGCGCCACCGTTGCCAATTGCAATGCCCACCAAGCAATTTAGCTGGCTAAACGTGCGGTAATTTAACCAATAAGCAAACAGCCCCTTGGTTGGGGCGTGATAGCCAAAATATTGGGTATCGGTAGGCCAAAAGGCGCTATCAAATTGGCAAAATACTTTGTTAATCGTGCCCATCAATACTTTGTCGATAGAGCCTTGCAACGTCGCTGGTAACGGCGGCGTGAACGCCACAGAGCCTTTTTTAAGCACACCCAACGGCAACGTAACTACTACATGACTGGCCGTGAAACTGCCCGTGGCGGTGGTGACAGTTGCCGTGTTTCCGGTGTAATTTACTTGGGTTACCACTTGATTTAAGCGCACGTCAATGCCCTGCGCGACAAGGGTCGGCACAGCATCATAGCCACTAGGAAATATCACATCTTTGCCCGGAAACTTAGAACCACCGCGCCAATTGAAGATAGATAAATTTTCCGCCGCGCCACCCGCATCAAACTCGCCATAGGCCGTTAGCTGGTAAATAATGTAGGGATCAGTGCGCAAATTAGGATCAATCCGCGCAATGCCTTCCCACACCGAAATATCGGCATCCAATTTAGCGGCAAGCGCATCTAAATCCGTGAGTAATTTTTGATAACGGGCAGATGCTTCACCAAACTGCTGCGCGCTCACGTCGCGGCCAGTTGCATCAAACACGGTGGCACTTTCATCACGCGTCAAGTAGGTGATGGCGTTTGCGCGTCGGGCTAAATCGGTGATTGGATTATCAGCGCTCGGCCCGTGAATCCAGCCAGCACCCATGTCGCACGGAAAACCCAATACCGCGCGATCCGTCCAAATACGCCCCCCGATGCGCCCACGTGCTTCCAACACGGTGACAGTAAGCCCAGCGGCCTTTAGCTTCGCTGCAGCTGCCAAACCCGCTATACCCGCGCCGATCACGATGACGGAATTGCCTGCAGTTTGCGCATCAGAAAGCTTAGCTTGCATGCCCAAAGCCAACACCGCCGCTGTCGCCGCTCCTGCCTGTAAAAAGCGCCGACGTTCATGGCTAACAAAATCTTTGAGTTTGACGTGTTCGAGCATAGTAAAAATACCTTTGAGGGGGATTTGAAGTGTGGATAAGAGCGGCGATTAGCTTTATGTGTGACAGGATAGTCACTTATTGATGGCGTAAATGTTAACACGCGACGCGTGCAAAAGTTGCATCGATTCAATAGTTAACGATTTAAACATCGCGATGCTAATGCGACTTATTTCATCTCATCCCGCTCGCTTAAAATAGGCTGAAGACGCCCTAAATAGGGGTATCTTCAGGCATACCTTATTGCCCGCGACAGTACTCCACCGCTTGCTCTATACGTTCGACGGCAAAGATCTCTAAGCCTGGAATGCCCTGCTTTGGCTTATTGGCTTTGGGCACAATCGCGTGGGTGAAACCTAGTTTTAGGGCTTCTTTTAGGCGCTCTTGCCCGCGTTGCACGGGGCGCACTTCACCAGCCAGTCCCACTTCGCCAAACACAACGTGTTTAGCCGGCAATGGGCGGTTTTTAAGGCTTGAAACAATCGCCAGCAGCACCGCTAAATCAGCGCCCGGCTCGTCAATTTTTACGCCACCGACGGCGTTTATAAATACGTCTTGGTCAGCGCACGCAACGCCTGCGTGGCGATGCAACACGGCCAACAATAAAGCCAGCCTGTTTTGCTCTAGCCCCACACACAGCCGCTTGGGGTTCATGCCGTGGGAATCATCTACCAAGGCTTGAATTTCGACTAGCAATGGTCGCGTGCCCTCTTGCGTTACCATCACGCAACTACCCGGCACGGCGTGATCGTGCGTTGATAAAAACAGCGCTGATGGGTTTGAAACTTCGCGCAAACCTTTCTCAGTCATCGCAAACACGCCGAGCTCATTAGCCGCGCCAAAACGGTTCTTGAACGCGCGAATTAAGCGAAAAGTGGAATGCGTATCGCCTTCAAAATACATCACGGTATCCACGATGTGCTCGAGCACGCGCGGGCCCGCGAGCGAGCCTTCTTTGGTCACATGGCCGACTAAAATCATCGCCGTATCGGTCGCTTTGGCGAAGCGCGTAAGCTGGGCGGCGCATTCGCGCACTTGCGCCACGCTGCCGGGTGCAGACGATAAGGCCGCGCAATACACCGTTTGAATTGAATCAATCACCACCACTTGTGGCTTTTCAATTGCCAATGTGGCGAGAATTTTTTCTAGCTCAATTTCAGCCAGCAACTTCACATCATGCGAATCCACGGCCAGCCGATGCGCACGTAGCGCAATTTGCTGCGGAGATTCTTCACCGCTCACATACAGCACTGATTTTGCAGCAGCAACTGATGATAACGCTTGGAGCAATAACGTAGATTTGCCAATGCCCGGATCGCCGCCAATCAACACTACGCCACCAGGCACCAAACCCCCGCCCAACACCCGATCAAGTTCGCCTATGCCCGTGAGCATGCGCGGCACGTCTGTTGCCCGCACGTCACTTAAACGCTGCACTTTGCCCCGCATCGCAGATTCGCCATAGACAGTTGAAAACCTATTGGCGGATTCAGTGGCTGCTACCGTTTCAACCAAAGTATTCCAAGCCTGACAACCAGGGCACTGCCCCTGCCATTTAGGGCTTTGCGCCCCGCAGTCGTTGCAGGTGTAGATTGTTTTAGCTTTGGCCATTTGGGGTTGATTGGTTTTGATAACTGTATAAGTGTACAGTTAATTTGTGATGGACGCGGCTGGATTCAGAAACTTATTGAGCTCAGATTCTACGCAATTAAGTTTGGCTAGAAAACGCTACAATACAATAATGCATGAGACATCCCTCTATAACCGAAATCCGTGATTTAGTACGAACCCTTAACTATGTGGTGACCCATCATGCCAATGAAGAAATTGAAGACGACTGCCTCTCCATCCTCGACGTCGAAAACATCGTCCTCACTGGCGAAATTATTGAGCGCCAGCGTGACCGAGAGAGTAAAGAAATCAAGTGCGTTATCGAAGGGGGCACCCTCGAAGGCAATGCTGCGCAAGCCGTCGTCAAAATTGGCGCTACCGGTCGACTTATCATCATCACAGTCTACGTCGTCTGAAACCGCCTGCGCATGCTGCGGGGAACTTGGTGTCCACCACCGAGAAGTTACGCGTAGCTATCGTGTTGCGGGCGCACTCATGCTCATCGAGCGGATACCACAAGAAGCCTGTTCACATTGCGGCGAATCCTACTTTACGGCGCAGACTATGCACGAAATCGAGCGCATAAAACGACTGCGTAAATTGTTAGCGATCGAAACCAAAGTGCCGGTTGCAACTTTTTTGGCGGCAGCTTGAACGCTTAGCTGAGGCAGAATAACTGCCTGTAGATGCCCAATTTTAGGGCATCTACAGGCATCCATTAAGCCACCGACACCATCTGCACCCGTGGTGCAACCGCGCAAAACAACTCATACGCAATTGTGCCTGCCGCCAGCGCTACTTCATCCGCGCTTAAGCCCTGTCCCCATAACGTAACAATGCTGCCGGGTTGCGCATGCGGAATTGGCGTTAAATCTACGGCGAGCATATCCATCGATACGCGCCCGACGGTTCTGGTGCGGATGCCGTCTACTAAGATTGGCGTACCGCCCTGATTGCCGCCGGGCGCGTGGCGTGGGTAGCCGTCGGCGTAGCCGCAGGCGACGATGCCGATACGCATGGGTTTTGCGGCGACATAGGTGGCGCTGTAACCTACGGCGTCGCCGGGGCGGAGGTCTTGAATAGCAATGATTTCACTGCGCAAGGTCATCACCGGTTTTAGGTTTAATTCTGCGGCGCTGGCGTCCGTAAATGGGGACGATCCGTAGAGCATAATGCCGGGTCGTACCCAATCTTGGTGTGCGCTAGCGTGGCGTAATGTCGCGGCAGAATTTGCCATACTGACTTTAAATGATCGCACATCAAATACGTTTTTTGCGATATTTAGTACCTCGGAGAAGCGCGTAGATTGGCGTTCTACAGCGTACTCTCCCATTGCACCTTCGGCGTCGGCAGATGCAAAATGCGTCATCAACGTGATGTTCGCGATATTGGGATTTCGGTTCACAGCTCGTAAAATGATTTCTGCGGTTTGAAGGGCTTCGGCAGAATCGCAGCCAAAACCTAGGCGATTCATGCCGGTATTAAATTTCAAAAATACATCTAGCGGCTGGCTTAAAGTGGCATCGGCAAGCAGTTGCAATCGCGCGGTATCGTGAATGCCGGTCATCAACTTTAAGTGTGCAAACTGCTTTAATTCGCTGGCTTCAAAAAAACCTTCCAACATTAAAATTGGGCTGCTTATGCCGCGTGCGCGCAAAATTTCGGCGCTGTCTAATTCTAAGGTGGCGAAGCCGTCAGCATCATGCAATGCCGCTGCTACCCGCTCCACGCCGTGGCCATAGGCATCAGCTTTTACAACCGCAAGGGCGAGCGAATTGGGTGCTAGTTCTTTAGCGCGACGGTAGTTGTGACGCAAAGCGGAAGCGGAGATTTCTGCTCTAGTTGGTCTAGCCATAATCAGATAAACACCATAAAAATGGGTTGTTAAAACGAACCCTACAAATGACTTACTTCACCCCACGCTAAAATCTCCGCACCGTTATCCATATCACCTGCGCGAATTTTGATTTTGTTCATGCCAGTATTGGGAATAGGAATGGTAGCGGCCGTAGCGATCGGCATGTCAGTTGCCCAGCGATAAATCGCACCCAACAAACCACCGTGGCAAACAATGAGCACAGGCCGTTGCGCAAGCTCGTGGCTAAGCGTTTGCTGATGCGCGCACACGGCAGCCAAGGCATTCACAATGCGATGATGGAAGGCTCTACGACTTTCGCCATTCGGTATGCAGTAGTCGGGATCAGTCTCATGCACTTTTGAAAACGCGCCCGGATAATGGGTATCAATTTCGGCATAGGTCATGCCTTCAGCGATGCCGTAGCTGCGTTCGCGAAAGCTCGGCGTAGTGGCTACGGGCAAATTTAACCCTTCGGCCAAAATACGTGCCGTGTGATGCGCGCGACCAGCGTCACTGCTAATGACGCGGGCGATTTTTACCTCATCTGCCTGTGCCGCGTCATAATGTTGTGCCGCCAAAAGCCGCGCCAATGCTTGCGCTTGGGCGATTCCAGTTGCGGTTAGCGGGCTATCACCGTGGCCTTGAATACGGCCTTGGATATTCCATTCAGTTTCGCCGTGGCGCACAATCCATAGCGTTACGTCCGCCGCTTTCATGCTTTGCTTAGCACTTTCATGCCACCCATGTAGGGCTGCAACACGGTTGGAATACGCACGCTGCCATCGGCTTGCTGATAGTTTTCTAAAATGGCGACCAAGGTGCGTCCCACGGCCAATCCTGAGCCATTGATGGTGTGCAGCATTTGCGTTTTACCGGCCGCATCGCGGAAGCGCGCTTGCATGCGACGTGCTTGGAAGGCTTCAAAATTCGAGCACGACGAAATTTCACGATAGGTATTTTGCGCAGGCAACCACACTTCTAAATCATAAGTTTGCGCGGCCGAAAATCCCATATCGCCGGTGCATAACAACATCGTGCGGTAGGGTAATTCAAGCTTATCTAAAATAGCTTCAGCGTGACGCGTCAGCGCTTCGTGCGCCTCTGCTGAATGATCGGGATGCACAATTTGTACTAGCTCTACTTTATCAAACTGGTGTTGGCGAATCATGCCGCGCGTATCTTTACCGTAAGTACCTGCTTCTGCCCTAAAACAGGGCGTGTGCGCACAATAGGTATGCGGCAAGGTGGTTAATTCGACGATGCTATCCCGCACAAAATTTGTCACGGGCACTTCGGCGGTCGGAATCAAAAACGCATCACGGCCTTCGATTTTAAAACCGTCATCGCGGAATTTTTCTAGGTTCGTGACGCCATCAATACAATGCTCGCCCACCATATAGGGTACGTACACCTCGGTATAACCATGCTCTGTCGTGTGCACATCAAGCATGAACTGCGCCAGCGCCCGATGCAGCTTTGCCACGCCGCCACGCAACACGGAGAACCGCGCCCCGCTTAGCTTTGCAGCTGTTTCAAAGTCAATGCCACCAAGAGCCTCACCAATATCAGTGTGATCTTTTGGGGTGAAATCAAACACCGGCGGCGTGCCTTTGCGACGAATTTCTACGTTATCGTCGGCTGATTTTCCCATCGGTACGCCGTCGCGCGGAATGTTGGGAATGGTGCGTAAAAATTGGCTGAGCTTATCTTGCAGAACGCCCAATGAATTTTCACAATTTTTAAGCGCATCGCCCAAGCCACCCACCTCTTGCATCACAGCCGTTGTGTCTTCGCCCTTGCCTTTGAGCATGCCAATTTGTTTGGACAGCGCATTGCGCCTGGCTTGTAATTCTTCAGTCTGCACTTGCAGCAATTTGCGCTGGTCTTCAAGCGAGCGAAATTGCGCCTCGTCGAAAACATGGTTGCGTTTTAGTAAGCCTGCGACAACGGCGGGAAGGTCTTTGCGGAGTTGTTGGATGTCTAACATGGGAGCCTGTGATGGTTTGCGGTAACACTGAATTAAAGTCGAAAGAAATGAGTGAAATCATCTCCGATAATTCCATTTCTAAATCGATCGTGTAGGTTTGCAAAATACCGGACGAGCCGTCGTTCCCGCGCAGGCGGGAATCCAGTGTCGTCTGTGAAAGCC
>JAYUOW010000309.1:0-7969 GCA_043760555.1 Betaproteobacteria bacterium | reverse complement strand
GACGGGACGCTCACCTGAACCTGGGAGCGATATGCCGATGTCGGCTAGTTTTGATTCGCCTGGGCCATTCACCACGCAGCCCATTACTGCGACATTCATTTCTTCCACACCGGGATAATTCACCTTCCACACCGGCATTTGGTTGCGCAAATAGCGTTGGATGCTGTCGGCGAGTTCTTGAAAATAGGTGCTGGTAGTGCGGCCACAGCCGGGGCAGGCTGCTACCATTGGGGTGAATGATCGCAGGCCTAATGACTGCAAAATTTCTTGCGCCACGATGACTTCTTTAGTGCGGTCGCCGCCCGGTTCTGGGGTGAGCGAAATACGAATGGTGTCGCCGATGCCTTCTTGCATAAGTACGGCCAGCGCCGCTGTTGAAGACACTATACCCTTGGAGCCCATGCCCGCTTCAGTTAGGCCCAAATGCAGCGGATAGTCGCAGCGCTTGGCTAAATTACGATAGACGGCGATAAGATCAGGCACGGCTGAAACTTTGCAGCTTAGCAAAATTTTATTGCCGCTCAAGCCAATAGATTCAGCCTTCGCGGCACTTTCTAGTGCCGAAACAATAAGCGCTTCACGCATCACAAAATCGGCGGCAAGCGGATTTTTAAGTGCGGCGTTTTCGTCCATCATGCGGGCAACGAGTTCTTGATCGAGTGAGCCCCAATTTACGCCGATGCGTACAGGTTTGTCGAAGCGAATAGCGGCTTCTATCATGGCTGCAAACTGATCGTCACGACGACTGCCCTGCCCCACATTGCCGGGGTTAATGCGCAGCTTGGCGAGCGCTTCTGCACAGGCGGGAACTTCGGTTAAAAGTTTATGGCCGTTGAAATGAAAATCACCAACAAGGGGCGTTGAAATATTGCGCGCGTCGAGTTTCTCGCGAATTTTTGGCACCGCGCGGGCGGCTTCCATGGTGTTTACCGTAATGCGCACGACTTCAGAACCGGCACGTGCTAGCTCAGCAACTTGGTCTACGGTGGCATCCACATTTTCGGTATCGGTATTGGTCATGGATTGCACCATGATCGGGGCGTCGCCGCCCACGAGCACGTTCCCGATTTGCACTTGCCGCGATACGCGGCGCTGAATTTGTGAAGCTAAGCTGGCTGAATTGCCCATAGAAATTTTCCGACAATAAAGGAATTGATGTTTTTAAAACTGTGGCCGCGAACGCGACTTACTTTAACCGCAAGCGCGCTACTGACACTTTGGTATGTGGTGCTAAGTCAAACGGTGCACCGTTGTATTGCATGGTGGCGTTTTTAGCGTTACCGACCACGATTGAGAATGGTGTGCGCCCGTCTACTTGATGGGTTTCACCTTTTTTGAAGGTACGGTTTACGATCAAGTTACCGCGTGCATCGGCAACTTCTACCCAAGATGTATCTGTGAATACAAACGCTAATCTGCTGCTACCGGGTTTGGCCGTATCTGCTGGCGGCACCGCTGCCGCTGCAGCTGCTACAGGCGCAACGACGCTGCTTGCGGGGGTATTTTTATCAATAATACGATCAACCGAGATGGGGGAATTGGCAGTGTTAGCCGTATTACCAGTTGCATTAGGGGTCACAGCGCCCAGTGTTGCAGGGGTAGGAGGGGAAGCCGTCGGAGCGGACTGCAAGGGCGCACCCGGCGGGGTTAGCGTGATTGTTGAAGTGAGCGGCGGCGATGCTGTGCCGATGGCGGTTGCAGGCTCAGTCACCGCATCTGACGCTTTGCCGTTGGTGTCGGTGGCTGGTGTGGGCGCTGGCGTGGTGTTAGCCGCGTTAGTTGCATCAGCGGCGCTGGCGCTCGGCGCCGTGATCACCGGTGGCGTAGTGACCGACGGTGCAGTACGCACATATTCAAACCAATACCATGCGGCACCAGTGAGTGCTACTGCGACCAGCCCAAGAAGCCCTAATTTAGGGCTAAAGCGCGATGGTTCTGGCCGATGTTGCGAGTACTGCATGTTTTGCACAGGCGGTGCAATGCCGGTTGATGGCGCTGCGGCGTCGGGGTTGACGGCTTCAAGCGCTGCTAAAACTGCATCGGTATCAGCACCAACCACTTTTGAAAAATTACGCGCAAAGCCGCGCAAAAACGTACCTTCCGGCAAATCTTCAAACTGCCCTGCTTCTAAGGCCGTAACTTGTCGATTGCCCATGCGTAGGCGATTGGCGACATCCGCCACAGATAAGCCTCGCGCCTCACGCGCCTGCCGCAGCATGACGCCAGGCTGCTCGCTGGCGTGATGCGTGGGTGCAATCGCTTTGGTGGCAGCCACCTGTGCCGTTGCTGCACTTGCGGTATTTACGGTAGCAGTGCCCGCCAAGCGCAAATCGCGCTGGGCGGTGCTGTTTTTGTCATCGCTGCTATTAGCGTTTAGATTGTTGCGAGTACTATTTTTATCAGAAGGCAATTTTACGACTTTCAGTTGGGCTGGCTGGGAAATTGAATCGGTTGCTGAATGAGACGGCTTGCTGGCGTCTGTTGTCGCATGGCTGACAGATTCTTGCGGCGTGTTAAGTAGCGAAGCTGGCAAGGAATTGGACATGATGTCAACGCTTGGTGGTGCAAGGGGAGAAATTTTTGGGCGTTGCGTTGGCAATAGTTGGCCACTGAGCTGACCATTGAGTTGGCCGCTGAGTTGGCCATTGAGCTGTCCATTGAGATGGACATTATTCGGTGCTGGTTCGTTCGTCGCAACGGCTGCGGGTGCATAGCTTGACAGGTTTGCGCCTAAGGGCTGCGCTACGTGCGTGCTTGGTGACGCTGTAGGCACCACAGTCGAAAACGTATCGATGCTTGAAGACGCCCTATTTACGGGTGTTTCCAAGGCATTGCTGGACGACGCGACGTTAGGTAAAGTAGGTTGAAACACAGTATCAGGCGTAACTGCTGCAATAACAGCCGTCGCCACCTTTTTCGCTCGCGGTGCTCTTGCTGCTTTCGCGGCTTTAGCTTTTGGTGATTTTTCGTCTTCAGGAGTTGACATGGGTGAGCTTGTGTTCGCTAGCGAATTGATCAAGGTGCAATGTTACGCGATTGTTGCCCATGGATATTCTTCAGTGCGCAATATTTGCCTAACGATTTTGCAAAACCGTGCGGGTAAGTTCAGATTCAGGAAACCGCTTGCGCATTTGCTGCACGTAGCTGGCTTCTTGATTGCGATCACCCTGCCCGCGCGCGATTTTTACCGCTAACAAAAGGCTGTCAACGGCAGGGGAAGAATCCAAATTTAAATAGCGCGACATGCGGTCTGCTGCAGCGTTTATTTTACCTTTATTAAACTCCAAATCAGCCATTTGCAATTGCGCTTGTGCCAATTGCGGGTTGCGCTCAAGCGCCGCTAGTAAATTACTTTCAGCTGCAGGTAAATCACCCAATTTACGCGCGCAAATACCGCCGTTAAGCAATGCCCGTTCTGGTGTGGAATAGAGCGGATTTTTAAGCGCTTGACGGAAGTAATCCATCGACTTCGTTACGTCACCCCGTTGGCACACAAACCAACCAAAATTGTTCAGCACATCTGAATCTGTTGGGGCGTATTTAAGCGCAGCGTCGAAAGAATCTTTGGCTTTAATATTCTCTTGCAGTTCCATGTAAATTAAGCCGCGCATATTGTGCGCAGGCGAATGCTCAGGCAGCGCTGCAAGCGCCTGCTGCACGGCCTCTAGCGACACGCCAAGCTTACCCATTTTGAAGTATTCTGCAGCGCGTTCGGTATGCACTTGTGCGCGTTCGGCAGCACCCATTTTGTTAGGAATATCGCCGCTTGACCGTTCGGTTGATGTGTTAGAAACACAGGCACTTAAGCTCAAACATAGCGCGCCAACTAGTGCAATTTTCGCATTCAATTTCATGGTGTACTCCTTTAGGAATTGCCTGAATTTACTGTCTTGGGTGCGAACTTAATTTCTTTCGATGTGGCAGCCGTTTGGCCGGAGAGCGCCATAAATCGGGCATTTTCAGCAGATCTAGCACTTTCTTCAATGCCAGCAATGGCGGCAGCGTAATCTGCAGCACGGGTGGTTTTATCAACTACCTGCCCCGCAAGTTGCCCACAGGCGGCGTCAATATCATCACCCCGCGTTTTGCGCACGGTGACGATTAAATCCGCGGCTTGTAAAATTTTACGGAAGCGATCAATCGCGTTGTTAGACGCGCGTTCATAGCCTACTTTAAGCCCGTTTACTTCAAACGGGTTCCATGGAATAAGATTGATTTTGCAGGAAGTGTTTTTAACCAATTGCACCAGCTGATGCGCGTGTTCTGGGCGATCATTTACTTGGCTCAACATCACGTATTCAAAGGTAACAAAATCACGCGGCGCGTGCGGCAAATAGGCATCGATGGCGGCAAACAATTGCGCCAACGGATATTTTTTATTTAACGGCACTAGCTCATCGCGAAGCGCATCATTTGGCGCGTGTAGCGACACGGCAAGTGCCACTGGCAACCGTTCAGCCAAGCGCAGTAAGTTTGGTACCACGCCGGATGTAGAAAGCGTTACGCGGCGACGCGACAGGCCGTAGCCGTGGTCATCCAGCATAATTTCCATGGCGTCCACCACGTTTTCAAAGTTGGCTAATGGCTCGCCCATGCCCATCATTACTACGTTTGAAATTGCGCGATTGGTTACGCTGGAATCAGCCGAGGTGGGGATGACGCCGGCGTCTTTTAATGCGCGATTTGCCCACCAAAGCTGGCCAATAATTTCAGCGCTAGTTAGATTGCGGTTAAAGCCTTGTTTACCCGTGGCGCAAAAGCTGCAATCAAGCGCGCAACCAATTTGGCTCGACACACACAACGTGCCGCGATCATCTTCAGGAATAAAAACAGTTTCAATACCGTTGCCGGTGCCCACATCAAGCAGCCATTTACGCGTGCCGTCGCTAGAGACATGCTCGCTTAACATCGTGGGGGGGGTAATTTGTGCAACGGACGGCAGCTTCTCGCGCAATGATTTGGCAAGGTCGGTCATGGCATCAAAGTTATCGACGCCGAAATGATGAATCCAGCGAAATACTTGTTTTGCGCGGAATGATTTTTCGCCAATGCCTGCAAAAAACGCAGACATTTGCGACAAAGTCATGCCCAATAAATTTGGGAGTTCAGTTTTTGCGTGGGCGGGAACGGCCATGGGGAATTGCCCTTGAAAAAAACATTAAAACATCGAAACCACTATTTTAGAACGGCAGTGCTAAAACGCCCGTAAGATTGCAAAAATCATACGAGCGTTTTCAAAGCGTTACCCTACTTTAAAACCTAGCGTGTAAATACTTGCAACGCTGGGAAAAAGTAAGCAATTTCAATCGCAGCGGCTTCAACAGCATCAGAGCCGTGAACCGCATTTGCGTCGATAGAATCAGCAAAATCAGCACGAATCGTGCCTTTATCGGCCTTCTTCGGATCGGTAGCGCCCATCAAATCGCGGTGCTTCAATACTGCATTTTCGCCTTCCAACGCCTGCACAATTACCGGACCAGAAATCATGAATGTAACGAGGTCGTTAAAGAACGGGCGTGCGCTATGCACGGCGTAAAAACCTTCGGCTTCTTTACGAGAAAGGTGCATCATGCGTGCGGCGATAACCTTCAAGCCAGCGCCTTCAAAACGCGAATAAATCTGACCAATTACGTTTTTAGCGACTGCGTCAGGTTTGATGATGGAGAGTGTGCGTTCAATTGCCATGTTAAAAGTCCTTGAGTTAACTTGATGAAAACATTAGATTTTATCACGGAAAGAGGGCTGAATCCAAGCTAGTTTTGCCCTTTGGCGGGTGATTTAAGGGTGGATTTATAAACGGCTGTTAAGCCTAGGTACAATGAGTGCGCACGCCTACAAATCCTAGGAAACTTATGTTTTACAATGTGGTCTGATTTTCACTCACGATTCAGCAAAATACTCGACACCAATCACTTAACTATTGATAAAGCCGTGATCAAATTAAACTCTCGCATAGGCTCTCCAGCCACCAAACAATGCCTGAAGACGCCCTATTTTAGGCCATCTTCAGCCATCTCTGCAGCGGTTTTAAGCGCATTATTGACGCTTACGGCACCGCAAATTGCATTCGCGCAAGACACTGTGGTGCTTAACTTTGTAAATACCGACATCGCTTCCGTGGTTGGCGTAATCGGCAAACAAACCGGTAAAAACTTCATCATTGACCCGCGCGTTACCGGCAATATGAACATTATTTCGCAAACACCGGTAAATAAGGACGTGGCGTACCAAATTTTGCTGTCCGCCTTGCGCGTACACGGTTTTGCCGCCATTGAAGAACGCGGCGTGATAAAAATTGTGCCCGAAGCAGAAGCTAAAACATCCGCCACTGTGATTGATCGGGGCACTGCAGTTTCGGGGGACAAAATTGTCACCCAAGTTTTTAGCCTGCAAAATGAATCCGCAGCCCAACTAGCCACCGTGTTGCGTCCGTTAGTAGCACCCAATAACTACATTGGCGCCTATCCCGGCAATAACACCTTGGTAATCACCGATTACGCCAGCAATGTCGCCCGCGTAGCCAAGGTAATTGCGGCCATTGATATTGCGCCTTCGCAAGATATTCAAGCCATTAAATTGCAACACGCAAGCGCGATTGATCTCGCCAACACCATCAATAAATTAATGCCGGAAACGCAAGCCAACACCACCACGCCGGGTGCAGCGCCCAAGCTCACAGTGGCTGTAGAACCCCGTACCAACAGCCTCTTGCTCCGTGCAGACTCACCCGCACTCATCACGCGCGTGCGTGCGTTGGTGGCAAGCATTGATACGCCAACTGCCAATGGTGGCAATATTCATGTGGTGTATTTGCGCAACGCAGAAGCGCTAAAAATAGCCGATGCCTTGCGTTCAGTCATGAGCACCCAAGCCGCCGCCACCGCCCCCCCCGGCTCACCTGGTGCAGCGGTAAATACGTCCAGCGGTAGCGTGCAAGCGTATCCGGCCACTAACTCTCTGGTGATCGTGGCGTCTGATTATGTGTACAACAATCTACGCGGCGTGATTGAAAAGCTGGACGCACGACGCAAGCAGGTATTTGTCGAAGCGTTGGTGGTAGAAGTGACGTCCAGCGTGGCATCCGAGCTTGGTGTGCAGTGGCAAGAATTGTCGGGCATCAATAAAACCGGCACTAACGCCATCGGCGGCACCAACTTTGGCGCGCGCGGCACAGGCGTAAATATTATTGATACCGCAGCAAGCGTTGCCAGTGCGGGGCAAGGCTTAAATTTAGGTTTGGTACGCGGCAAAATTAACCTAGGCGGTATTGAAGTGCTGAACTTAGGCGCGCTCGCCCGTGCGTTGGAATCCGATTCGCGCGCCAATATTTTGGCCACCCCAAATATCATGACGCTAGACAATGAAGAAGCCAAATTTATTTCTGGTCAAAACGTACCTTTCGTGACGGGATCATTTACCCAAACTGGTACCACCACCTCTAGCCCGTTTCAAACTATTGAACGTCGCGATGTAGGTTTGACCCTTAAAGTAACGCCACAAGTAGCAGAAGGCGGTGCCATTAAGCTTAAAGTATTCCAAGAATTATCGAGCGTCACTGCGGCCGGCATCGCCGTGAAATCAGCCGATATTATTACCACCAAACGCGCGATTGAAAGCACCGTGCTTGTTGATGATGGCGACACGGTAGTCATCGGCGGCTTAATTTCGGATGACACTAAAAACAGCGATGGCAAAGTACCGTTTTTAGGCGATTTACCCATCATCGGCAATTTATTCCGCTCACAAACTAAGAGCCGAGAAAAAACCAATTTAATGATATTTTTGCGCCCCGTAATCGTCGCTGATGCTAAAACGGCTGCGCAAGTTACCGGTGAACGCTACGACTATATTCGCAATCAGCAAGCAGATTTTAATACCACTACAGCGGCAGCCTTAGCACCTTTAGCGCCTAACGGTAGCGCGCAAATTCCAGCTTTAGAAATTAAGCCGAAAGTTGAAGCCAAACCCT
>JAYUOW010000308.1:0-60998 GCA_043760555.1 Betaproteobacteria bacterium | reverse complement strand
GCCCACAAAAATCGCATCAGCACTACCAAGATAAGAGCGGATGCTATTGATGTAGGCCGCAGAGCCAAAACGTATGTCATTGACCCCGCAACTCAGCGCCTGGGCATTGCCGACATAAGCTATCGACAGTACTAGCGCTACAAGGCGGCAATATTTAAACAGAAGTTTTCGCATGATTGCTTTCAAGCAATATGGCTTTAACTGTAGGCTGTAGACGCCCTATTTTAGGGTTTCTTCAGACTATTCTGGAATCGCCGTTGGGCTTAACTCCAGCCCAACCTACGGATCAAGCCGCGCACTTTGCACAGCGACGCGGCCTACATAAACCGCGATATAAACTCAAAATAACTCCCGCCCCCGCGCGAGTGCCGTTCTACAGACGCGCGAATTTTTTCTATGCTGGCAATATATTCTTTCAGCGTTAAATCGTTAATCTGTCCGATGCGCTCTTCACCAATTTGCACGCACCACGCAATAATGCCTTGCGCATCGGGCGCATCGGATACTTTTTCATTTTTGGCAAAACCGTGTTGTTGCTTCACGGCAATTTTTGCTTGCTCGAGCGCGAAGATGCACATGGCGTCGGTTAATTTCGAGTTTTCACGATACTGCTCGGCTAGGCCGTATTCAATGTTTTGGCACACGTCTAAATTTGGGTCGTCTGCGAAGTCCATGAAGGTTTCCTTTAGGTGATTATGGCTTGGGCAACTTTGGGGTCGGAGCGTTGGATGCGGGCTCGGGTGCGGCGCTCTCAACCGGCTTTTCAATGCGTTTCAACATGCTTGGCGATACGTTCCAGCGCTGCCCGGCTTCGGTAACGATGGTGACCGATTTACGATTGTATTTGGCGATGATGCCGGTAAGCGATTCGTAGCCGTCGGGATGAAATATTACGCGCTCACCAATGCTAAAGTCGAGCATTCGCGCATGGGCACGCATGTCGCGTAAAAAATTTAAACGCGTTGCGATTCTATTGTACAAATCGATTAGTTCAATTTCAGTAAGTTTATCAATTTCGATAGGCATAGATGACGTTTATTTATTGGTCGCGATAATCGAAATGGTAACAGATGGCGCTGGCTACATGACGTATGCAGTGGGCGACCGTCTCGAGTAAACACCGGTCTCCGCATCGCGCCACTAGGGCGCATGCAATGCGCCCCTACAGGGCCATCACGCTTCGTGTTGGCACTGTAGATTTGTTATCGTGAAAAGTGCGAAACACATCGAAGGTGTAAAACGCTGTTAAAGGTTATGTGTCAGCGGTGCCGACAACAGCGCAACCGTCACCGTAGGGGCGCTCTGCGTGCGCCCTCGTGACAGATCCTATTTGCTGGCGTTACGCGACGACCTTAGCCAAACGCAATTGCCGGTATTGCACCACTAGGGCGCATGCAATGCGCCCCTACAGGGCCATCACGCTTCGCGTTGGCACTGTAGATTTGTTGTGGTGGAAAGTGCGAAACATATCGAAGGTGTAAAACGCGGTTAAAGGTTATGTGTCAGCGGTGCGGACAACAGAGCCGCCGTCACCGTAAGGGCGCTCTGCGTGCGCCCTCGCTGCGAATCCTATTTGCTAGCGTTGCGCGACGACCTTAGCCAAACGCAATTGCCGGTATTGCACCACGAGGGCGCATGCAATGCGCCCCTACAGAGGCACCGCGCTTGGTGCTGGCACCGTAGATTTGTTATCGTGGAAAGTGCGAAACACATCGAAGGTGTAAAACGCGGTTAGAGGTTATGTGTCAGCGGTGCCGACAACAGAGCCGCCGTCACCGTAGGGGCGCTCTGCGTGCGCCCTCGCTGCGAATCCTATTTGCTGGCGTTACGCGACGACCTTAGCCAAACGCAATTGCCGGTATTGCACCGCGAGGGCGCATGCAATGCGCCCCTACTGAGGCATCGCGCTTCGTGTTGGCAGTGTAGATTTGTTATCGTGGAAAGTGCGAAACACATCGAAGGTGTAAAACGCTGTTAAAGGTTATGTGTCAGCGGTGCCGACAACAGACCCGCCGTCACCGTAGGGGCGCTCTGCGTGCGCCCTCGTGACAGATCCTATTTGCGGGCGTTACGCGACGGTAGCGGCTCAACGCCATCGTCGGTGTTGCACCACGAGGGTGCATGCAATGCACCCCTACAGAGGCACCGCGCTTGGTGCTGGCACAATATATTCTTCACACCATACTGAAGACGCCCTAAAATAGGGCATCTCCGCGCTGCGCTAGTTAAATTTCTGTTTGACTTAGCTACTTTACTACTGCTGGTGCCGCAGGTGCCACTGCCGCTGCCGCTAACCCTGCTAGCGCTTTGGCGATACCGGCTGCAGCTGGGCATTCGGGCGCTTCGTGGCGTTGCGCTAGGTAGGCGGGGTCGTTGTAGCCTAGCCAGGTTTGGCCTTGTGCGTCTTCCCACGCTAGGGCTTTTAGCGGGAGGTCAATGCCTGCGGATTGAGCGCATTCCATCATGGGCGTGCCGCCTTGCGGGTTACCAAAAATGAGCACTTCGGTAGGGCGCAGTGTTTTACCGATTTTTGCGGCACCGGCAGCATGGTCGATGCGCGCGAATACATTGAGGCCGCGTTGTTTTGCTATTTCTTCAAAACGGTTCATCGTTTCTTTGGTGTTGTAGGTGCTTTTCACTGCAACCAAACCCGCCGCCGCGATGGCGACATTGGCTATTGTGGCTGCTGCAATGACGCTTGCCGCGACGATTAGCATTGGCTTTTTCATATTAATTCCTCGTATTTAGGTTGTGTGATGCAGCAGCGCGAATCCACAATGCGATGATGAAAAACCATCGCCAATTGAATTTGATCGCAGCCATTGCTGCGACTTATCATACGCCACTACACCAAGCGTATGGTACGAAAAACCGGCTTATACACCTAGCTTTTTCAGCATATTAATACTGGACACGTCATAGCCTAAACTCCGATACAACGCCTGCGCGGCGATGTTTTGCGCGAATACGTGTAGGCCGATTTGCGTTAAGCCCCAAGCGCGCACGATGGGTTCAAGTGCTGCGAAGGCGCGCTTGGCGTGGCCTTGGCGTTGGTGGGCGGTTAGCACTTCGACGTCGTAGACGAAGGCTTGGTTGATGCCATGCTTTTCAACTATGGCTACGTGCATATAGCCGACTGTTACTGCGTCACTTTGCATGCTAAATAAGTGCTGATTTAGTGTGGCTAAACCTTGGGGCAGTAGTTCATTAAAATCTGCGCGAGATCGCTCTAAGGCTCCGTCTTTCGGCCATCTTCCGGATGCGATATTATCTTCCGCATAAGCCACAATCGCGTTTTCTGCGTATTGGGCGAAGGTGGATTGGGGCATCGGTATTAGTGTGGTCTCGCGCATTTGTAATGATTTTACAGCAGCGTAGTACGCAGAACGGCTTAATCGTGAAGCATTACGGTGAGTTCGCTTACTTTAACGCCGCAGTGCCTCTCAGCTTCGTAGCATTATATGCTTGCAGATGTCCGTAATTAGGGCGCCTGCAAGCATGTACATCGAAGACGCCCGCTAATAGGCAGCCTTCAGCCATTATTAAAATTTCAGATTTAGGGTTGACACCTCAACAAAAGCAGAATACGCTTGTTTCAAACAGTCGTTTGAGCGAATCTAAATTTTAAACCTAACTCATTGAATTCATTCACTATGTCTATCGTCCTACAACGTCAAAAGCTGGCTGCTGTACCAAACACCGCCGCTAAAACGCCTACTTCGGCACCCGCCATGGCACCAATCGCCGATACTAAATCGCGAATTTTGGATGCGGCGGAAGAATTGTTTATGGAACACGGGTTTGAGGCCACGAGCTTGCGGTTAATTACTACGGCAGCCGCCGTGAATTTGGCAGCCGTGAACTACCATTTTGGCTCGAAAGAGGAGCTGTTTCAAGCGGTGTTTACGCGGCGCTTAGATCCGATGAATCAGCAACGCTTAACGCTGTTGGATGAATATCAAAAAGCGGTGGAGCCTTCTGCCCTTACGTGTGAAAAAATTATTGCTGCGATGTTTATTCCAGCTTTGGAGTTGTCGCGGGATACCGATTTAGGCGGTAAGAATTTTTTACGCTTGCTGGGGCGCGCTTATGCTGATCCGGCTCCGTTTATTCGCGAATTTTTATCTTCGCAATATGCAGAAATGATCACCGCGTTTCGCCATGCGTTTGGGCGCGCGCTACCGCATTTGCCGCGCGAGGAAGTGTCGTGGCGGCTGCACTTTCTGATGGGCGCGCTTTCGTACACCTTGGCGGGCACGGATGCCTTGAAGATGATTGAGAAATATCATTCTTCAGAGCAGGGTAATGATGAGTTGTTGCTTAGCCGGTTGGCACCGTTTTTAGCGGCGGGGTTACGGGCGCCGCCTTCGGATGGGGTTTGAATTTTGCTAGCACCGTGGAAGCGTAACCGCCCCCTCTCTCCCAGCCTCTCTCCCTCGGGGGGAGAGAGGAGCAAAGCAAGGTCAGAAGCAACGCAAGATCAACAGCACTTCACCACCTTTCGCATACATAATTTTTGTCTCAAATCGTCGTTCAGTTCCAACCTTTAATGAAGGAAGCATATGTTAATCACTATCGCGTTTATTGTTTTATCTATTGCCGTTATTTGGGCCTTGGCGTATCACGCCGTTTCTGGGCTGTCTTGGACGATTGGCTTGGCCACTTTATTGTTGGCTGGTGCCGTTACTCAAGCCTTGCCAGTGCCATTGTTAGCGGTGTTGGCAGTTGCCATTATTGTGTTCGGTTGCATCGCGAACATCACTGGTTTGCGTCAGAAAGTACTGACCACGCCGATATTTAAACTGTACAAAAAAATTCTGCCGCAGATGTCGCAAACGGAGCACGATGCGCTCAATGCCGGCACGGTGTGGTGGGATGGTGATTTGTTTTCGGGTAAGCCTGATTGGAATAAATTGCTGGATTATCCGGCCGCAAAATTAAGTGCTGAAGAACAAGCGTTTATGGATGGCCCCACCGAGCAGCTTTGCGCCATGATTGATGAGTGGGAAGTTTCGCATGTGCTCAATGACTTGCCGCCGCATGTTTGGCAGTTCATTAAAGACCAAGGTTTCTTAGGCATGATTATCCCCAAAGAGTACGGTGGTAAAGGGTTTTCAGCCTATGGGCACTCACAAATCGTGATGAAAATTTCCACCCGTTCGGGCACGGCTGCCGTGTCGGTCATGGTGCCAAATAGCTTAGGACCAGGCGAATTATTGGCGCACTACGGCACTAAAGAGCAAAAAGATTATTACCTACCGCGTCTTGCAAAAGGCTTGGAGCTTCCGTGCTTCGCGTTGACTTCGCCTGATGCAGGTTCGGACGCCGCTTCGATGCCTGACGTGGGTATTGTGTGCAAACAAATGTTTGAAGGCCGTGAAGTATTGGGCTTGAGCATCACATGGGACAAGCGCTACATTACCTTAGGCCCCATCGCCACCCTGCTTGGCTTGGCGTTTAAGTGCCAAGACCCAGATGGTTTGATCGGCGATGTAAAAGACTTAGGCATTACCTGTGCGTTGATTCCAACTAACCATCCGGGTGTGGTGATTGGTGCGCGTCATCAGCCGTTGAATGCGTCGTTTATGAACGGCCCTAACTCGGGTAAAGATGTGTTTATTCCGATGGATTGGGTCATCGGCGGGCAAAAAATGGTGGGCCAAGGTTGGCGCATGTTGATGGAATGTTTGGCTGCTGGCCGCGCGATTTCATTGCCTGCGCAGTCGATTGCTGCGGGCAAATTGGCCAGCATGGCGACCGGCGCGTATTCACGTGTGCGTAGCCAATTTAAAACACCGATTGGTAAGTTTGAAGGCATTGAAGAAGCGTTGGCGCGTATCGGCGGCAATACCTACATGATCGACGCTTGCCGCACGATTACTGCAGGTGCAATCGATTTAGGCCAAAAGCCTTCGGTGCTATCCGCCATTTCAAAATATCATTTGACTGAACGTATGCGCACCATCGTGAACGACGCGATGGACGTACATGGCGGCAAAGGTATTTGTTTAGGGCCAAATAATTACCTAGGTCGCGCGTATCAACAAACACCAATCGCCATTACCGTTGAAGGCGCAAATATTTTAACGCGCTCGTTAATTGTGTTTGGCCAAGGCGCAATTCGTTGCCATCCGTGGGTTTTAAAAGAGATGGAAGCGGCCAAGGATGATTCGCTAGATGCCTTTGATACGGCCTTCTTCGGGCATATTGGCTTTACCATTTCTAACGCAGCACGGGCTTTGTGGATGGGTATTAGCGGCGGTCACGGCGTACCTGCACCAAGCTGTGCTGAAACCAAACGCTTCTACCAACAGATGACGCGCTTCTCATCCGCCTTTGCATTATTGGCCGACGTGAGCATGTTTATCATCGGTGGCTCACTGAAGCGTAAAGAGAAATTATCTGCGCGTTTGGGTGATGTGTTATCGCAGCTTTATTTAGCATCCTGCGCACTAAAGTTTTACGATCAACGCGGTCGCAATGTGGATGAATTGCCGTTGTTACGTTGGGCGCTTTATGATTCGGCATTTAAAATGCAAGTGGCAATTGACGGTATTTTAGCTAACTTCCCGAACCGTTTTGTCGCCTTCATTTTGCGTCGTTTGGTGTTTCCACGTGGCTTAACGCTAATTCAACCGTCGGACGCAATGGGCCATGAAGTGGCGAAGCTATTAATTACGCCATCTGAGGCTCGTAGCCGTTTAATCGCCGGTATTTATTTGCCGAACGATGAAAATGATGTGATCGGCAAACTAGAAGCCGGCATGCACGCAGTGATGGCCGCTGAACCCGTTGAAGGCAAAATTCGCGCAGCGTTAAAGGCCGGTCGCTTAAGTGCCAACACCGTTGAAGACCAAGCCGCAGAAGCCGCTACCTTGTTTGTAATCACCCAAACTGAGCACGCCCTATGGTTACGCGCCCGCAAGCTACAGCGTGAAATTATTATGGTCGATGATTTTGATAAAGACTTCAAGCACGCCAATATGCCAGTTGCACCGGTAGCTGCGAAGTTGGACAATGCGCCGGATGCATGGCCGCAAGCGGCTGAATAGTCATGACTAAAAAAGTATATGTAGTAGACGGCGCCCGCACGCCGTTTTTAAAAGCCAAAGGCAAGCTAGGTCCATTTAGTGGTGCAGACCTAGCCGTAGGCTGCGGACGCCCGTTATTAGCGCGTCAACATTTTGCAGCCACGGCGTTTGATGAGGTAATTATTGGTGCCGCAATGCCCAGTGCGGACGAAGCCAATATTGGTCGCGTGGTGTCGCTACGCTTAGGCTGCGGTGAAAAAGTGCCTGCGTGGACGGTCATGCGCAATTGCGCATCCGGCATGCAAGCGCTAGATAGCGCGTGCATGAATATTTTGGCGGGCAAGTCGCATTTAATTTTGGCGGGCGGCACGGATTCAATGAGCCACGCGCCATTATTGTTCGGCCCAAAAATGGTGAATTGGTTAGCCGATTGGTACGCCACAAAATCATTCGGGCAAAAAGTGGGCGTGGCTATGCAGTTTCGCCCCGCTTATCTCACGCCAGTTATCGCTATCTTGAGAGGGTTGACTGACCCAATTATAAAACTGGGCATGGGTCAAACCGCTGAAATCGTTGCCAAGCGCTTCGGCATTACCCGCGAAATGATGGATGCCTTCGCCGCCCAATCGCACCAAAAGGTGCTTAGCAGTCGCGCTGCAGGCCACTACAGCGAAGTCGAAGCGATTATTGACGCACAAGGCCGTGTATATGCCGAAGACGACGGCGTGCGCACTGATTCAACACCTGAACGCTTAGCCAAATTGCGCCCAGCATTCGATAAAGTGTACGGCAACGTCACCGCCGGCAACAGTAGCCAAGTAACCGACGGTGCGGCGCTGCTAATTTTAGCTTCTGAGGAAGCAGTAGCCAGATACAACCTTAAACCGCTTGGCGCAATTATTGATTCGCAATGGTCAGCACTCGACCCCGCCGAAATGGGCTTAGGCCCCGTACACGCCATCACGCCGATGTTGTTGCGCAATAATTTAACGCTGAACGATTTAGACACCTGCGAAATTAACGAAGCATTCGCAGCGCAAGCAATGGGCTGCTTGGCCGCGTGGGAGAGCGAAGCCTATTGCAAAGAAAAGTTAGGATTAAGTGCTGCGTTTGGCAAGGTTGATCCCGCAAAATTTAACCCTGACGGCGGTGCGATAGCGTTGGGGCATCCTATTGGCGCATCAGGCGCACGGGTAGTGTTGCATGCGCTACAAACCTTGAAACGCACCGGTGGCAAAGTGGGCGCGGCTTCGCTTTGTATTGGTGGCGGACAGGGGGGGGCGATGTTGTTGGAAGCGGGTTGATTTTTTAGCATTTGTAGATTGAAGTTATTGCGATGGGAACCATCGTAGGTTTACCACCATCCCCCTCTCTCCCGGCCTCTCTCCCTCAAGGGGAGAGAGGAGCAAAACACGGCGAACTTCGTTTTTACGGCTTCCATGCTTTTTAGATTTATTGCGTTCACTTAAGTGCTTGCGAAAGCAACGTTTTGGCCTCTTGCTCGGTTCGGCTCCCCTCTCCCCTCGAGGGAGAGGGGCTGGGGGAGAGGGGGATGTTAGCCATTGGCACCTTCGTAGATTAACCACCCTGCCGCTCTAATTTTTCACATCCAGAGAATCACCTCAAAACACCCTATTTTAGCCCTTCTCCAACTTATGACACCTCCAACCTACAAGCACTGGCGTTTAAACCTAACTGCCGATAACCTGGCGTTTTTGTATTTCGACAAATCCTACGCCACAGGCCTTGAGACCACCAACACCTTCTCAAGCGAAGCCTTGCGCGAGCTGGCAGACGTTTGCACTCACCTCACCGCCAACAAACCCGCTGGCTTGGCCATTTTGTCGGCCAAAGACAATGGCTTTGCAGCCGGTGCCGACATTGATGAATTCACCACACTGCCCAATGCTGAAGCCGCCGCCGCCTTCACCAAGCTTGGCTGCGATGTGTTTGACCAAGTGGCGGCATTGCCTTTTCCTACCGTCGCCTTGATTCACGGCTTTTGCATGGGCGGCGGCACGGAGTTAGCGCTTGCTTGCAAATACCGCGTGTTAGACGAAGCGGACAAAACCAAAATGGCACTGCCTGAGGTGATGATTGGCATCGTGCCGGGCTGGGGCGGTGCGCAGCGGATGCCGAAGCTTATTGGCGCGGCAAAAGCACTAGATTTAATGCTCACTGGGCGTGCCGTTTCAGCCCGTAGCGCTAAAACCTTAGGGCTGTGCGATGCGGTTACGCCGCGTCGGCATTTTGAAACTGCGGCGCGCATGATGCTTAAAGGCAATGCGCCTGCGCGCAGCCCAAGCTTTATGGATAGCCTTGGCAAGATGCCCGTAATTAAGGGCTTAATCGCCAATATGTCGCGCAAACAAGTGGCTAAAAAAGCCAATAAAGACCACTACCCTGCGCCCTACGCCATTATTGATTTGTGGGAAAAATACGGTGGTGATCCGCGCACCGTGCCTGCGAGTGATCCGGGCTCAATTCAATCGCTGTACGCCCACCCCACTACCGCCAACTTAATCCGCATTTTTAAGCTGCAGGATAGGCTAAAGGGCTTTGGCACGCATGGTGCGGAACACATTGCGCACGTACACGTGATTGGCGCAGGTGTGATGGGTGGCGATATTGCCGCGTGGTGCGCGTTACGGGGCTTTCGAGTGACTTTGCAAGACCTTGACCATACCCGCGTAGCGCCCGCCATCGCGCGCGCTTCCAAGCTTTTTACCAAAAAGCTAAAGCAAACGCATTTGATTCAAGCAGCCATGGATCGCCTTAGCCCTGATACCGCTGGCACCGGTGTGGCGCACGCTGATTTGGTGATCGAGGCGATTGTAGAAAACGCTGAAATTAAGCGCGCGCTGTATGCCAAAATCGAGCCGCAATTGCGCACGGATGCCATCCTTGCCACGAACACATCGTCCATCGCGCTACACCAGCTATCAAGCGCATTGGCGCACCCTGAGCGCTTAGTGGGCATTCACTTTTTCAATCCCGTGGCGCAAATGATGCTCGTTGAAATTGTGCGTGGTGCCGAAACGTCCGACGCCACCATGCAAGCCGCGCAGGCGTTTGTTAAGCGCATCGACAAGCTGCCGTTGCCGGTAAAATCGGCGCCCGGTTTTTTGGTCAACCGTATTTTGACGCCCTATTTGCTTGAAGCGCAGCTGATGCTGGATGAAGGAATTCCGGCTGAAACAATTGATGCCGCCGCCCGTGAATTCGGCATGCCAGTAGGGCCAATTGAGCTTGCAGACACCGTGGGCTTAGATATTTGCATGGCTGTTGGTCGTGAGCTGGGTCGCCCCGGCTCGCCCGTGCCTGCAAAAATTGCGGATCTCGTAAAAGCCCAAAAGTTGGGTAAAAAAACCGGTGAAGGCTTTTATAAATGGGTAAACGGCAATCCACAAAAAGCCACCGGATCAGGCACCGTTGATCTCAGCCCGCTATGGATGCGCATGACCTTACTAGCGGTAAACGAAGCCGTAGCCTGCGTGCGCGAAGGGATCGTAACCGACGCAGATTTATGCGACGCGGGCGTGATATTTGGCACGGGCTTCGCACCGCATCGCGGTGGGCCGTTGCAATATTTGCGCGCTGCTGGTGTGACTACCTTGCGCGAAAAGTTAGCTGAGCACGAAGCCAAATACGGCAACCGTTTTGCGGCCGATGCAGGTTGGCAGGATTTTAAGTAACTACCACCATGAACGCCCTTACCCTCTGGAACAAATGCCATGGCAAACCTCTCGGCAAATGGTTTTTTACCAAATCAATATGCTGGAAAGCCCCTTATTTCGGGTCGATCCAGCCATTGTTTGAAGTGCTAGAAGTAGGCCGCGCAGTTGTTTCAATGCGCAAACGCCGCGCGGTGCAAAACCACATCGGCACAGTGCACGCCATTGCAATGTGCAATTTGGCTGAGCTTGCAGCGGGCGTGATGATGGAAGTAAGCGTGCCCGCTACAATGCGCTGGCTACCCAAAGGGATGACGGTGCGCTACCTTAAAAAAGCCACTACCGCAATCCGTTGCGAAACAATTTGTGCCGAAATTAGCCATGGTTCAGCACGAGACCTCGTTGTGACTGCCGTGCTACACGACACCAACAATGCAGTGGTGTGCGAAGCGGAAATTACGATGTATTTAAGCCCGAAATCGGAAATTAAAAAGGGGACGTGATGTTTTTAGCTGTCACATATCAAGGGACTTTTTTTGCACACAACTGAATTTTGGTACAGGCAAGCGAAGTCTATGTTGTGCAAGCGTACTTTGGTATATCATAATCTTCCTTAATCAAACTCATATCGGAAAAAAATGGCAAATATTAACGAATCGTTGGCAGAACTCATGACCGTCGATGGTGCAGTAGGCTGTGCGCTGGTAGATTACAACAGCGGGATGATACTGGGTAAATCTGGCGGTGGCACAATGAATTTGGATTTAGCTGCGGCAGGCAATGCTGAAGTAGTCAAAGCCAAAATGCGCATCATGAAGGGCTTAGGTATTACGGGCGGAATTGAAGATTTTTTAATCACCCTTGCCACGCAATACCATATTATTCGTCCGCTTGAAACCAAACCCGGTCTATTCATTTACTTTGTACTAGACAAGAGCAAAGCTAATCTTGGTATGGCACGTTTTAAAACATCTGATGTTGAAAAATCGCTAGTCGTTTAATTACGCGCCCTAAAAATCTAAAACCGATTTCGGCTCAAGCCTAAATCGGTTTTTTATTGAGATTTAGAACAACTATGCTTGCACTTATTTATGTTAGCCGCGCAAATCCCGGGAGGCAAGGGGTTGAAGCCTTGTTTAAAGCCATACTTTCGGTCGCACGGGATAAAAATAAGGCTCTTGGCATCACTGGTTTGCTCGCCTATGCTGATGGCTATTTTGTGCAGTTGCTGGAAGGTGATCGCGCAAATGTGTTGAAGGTGTATGCGTCTATTGTCCGCGATCAGCGACACACCGACATCACTATTTTAAGCTCCACCCGCATCACCGAACGCAGCCACAACGAATGGGCAATGGGCGCTGCATTGTTGAGCAATCGTTCCGTTGACATGGTGCGGCAATTACAACAAATTCGTGATGCTGCCACCAACAGCCCCCAAGGCATGGCCAACGATTACTTCCGCCACCTGCTGACACCTAAACGCATTGCCGCCGCGGACGAAGAAGCCGCGTTTATGCGGCCAATGCGCCATATTGCTATTTGCGCCACGTCGCTGCTATGGCTAAACATTTTTTTTGCGCACCTGCGCGACACCTTAGCCGTAAAAATTGAATCACTCATCGCATCAGACCCAACAAGTAGCAACCCTAATTTTCCAGTGGATTATTGCGATGTAGAACACCCCAAATTCGGCACTCTCCGCATCACTGGCTTCTATTCGGAGATGCTTAATTCGCCGCTGGCTTCCCCATTGTTACACCGCACCGAGTACTTATTGGCCCTATTTGCACGCGGTGCAACTGAAGTAAAACTCAATTTTGCCAAACAACTTTTTCAGCACGATGCCATATTGGAAAATAAGCCTCAAGCAGTTTTAGTTATCCAAGACGATGATAAGACCCTAAATAGCATCGTCACACAGTTTATTCACAAAGCTAAATTGCTGCCGCCGACATTTTTAAGCGCCGACGCCGACGCAGAAAATTGCTGGAAACATGTACTACATTGGCTCGAAGCCAACCCAGTACCGTCGCTTGTCACCGGAATGAAACTCGATTTAGACGTCACCGTTGCGATGCCGATCACCGCAATGATTGAGCCCCCGGTCGTTGCAGCGGTAATTGCGCCGCAAAAGGCAGTTGCAAAAATAGTAACCCCTGCTGGCGCCGTCACCGCAGCTAGTCCGGTGCTATTCGTACCGGTAGCTGCGGCAACTGTTGCTGTTGCTGTTCCAGTTGCAAAAGTCAAAACAATGGTGGTCAACGCTGATCTGCCGAAAGCACCAGCACCGCCGTCAGAAAGCCACAAAATCGAACCAGTGTTTGCAGCCATTGCCGATTTACCGGGATTCAGATTTGCGGCGATCGCCGACACCAAATCTGGCTTGACCACTGGCGTGCGAGCAGCACAAGCTATTCCTGCGGCAGAACAACTAGCCTTCACCAAAGCGGTCACGCTAATCCAAGAATGGCTGAGTCTAGGCAGTGGCGAAATTTACACCAATGCCACTAAAACGATCGACACCCTGATCGTAAGCCAGGAAAAACTTTGTCGAATCGGTTACGCACTCGGTGCCAACAGCACCTTAGCGCTGGTGTTTGAATTAGAGCGCGAACAAACCAATATCGCCCTTACGCAAATGCTATTAGAGGACTTAAAAACAGAACTGCAACGCGACTAAACACCGCCGGTACTCGCCAATAATAGGCTGAAGATGCCCATTTTACGGGCGTCTTCAGCCACTTTTAATCGCCACACGATGCGTTGGACAAAAAAACGGCTCGAAATTCGAGCCGTTCTTTTTTTACAGCGACTAAAGTTCGGGGGCGTTTTTAAATTAACGCAATGCCGTTAAACGGCGATGATTTGAGTGATCTGGACGCGATAAACCCGGCGTTGCAGAGGTGCGCGCAACAAGGCTTAGCACGTTGGTGTTTGGCACCGCATGGCTGGTTTTGCTCCATGCGCGATCTAGCCCAATGCGCGGCAGGTGGCGTAAATTTTCCGCGCCACCGACGTTTAGCAAGGCGACTACGCGACGTGGCACAACTGCGGGTTGGGTTTCAGTATTGGCGAAGGTAGCAGCAGGTACAGCTAAAACTGCGGTGCGCTTGGTGCCAAAAATAAACCAGATGAGTTTTTGTACGATAAACATTTTGATCTCTCCGAAATTCGATTCGGTCATTACAACAGGTAAAAATGGCAACAATATGACACAAGGGGGCTTTATTACGGCGAACTCATTACAGCAAGGTTTGGCGGCACATCGAGGTGCTGCTCAATTTTTTTAATCGGAAACGGTGTTGCGAGGCGTGAAGCTTTATCTTTAAAACGTGCTGCGAATTCATTTGGTGCACAGCGTTTTTTCAAATACCAGAAAAAAAGTGGGACGGATTCGAGATCCGTCCCGGAAGGCGCACTCTCGAATACATCGGGTGGTTAAACCTATGAAGACTTGATGTGATCGCATCCGCAAACTGCCTAGGGAGGGTGGCAGGCCCAACGTACTCGAAATTATATAAGCAGCTTCCGTGCCAACTACAAAATAGCGATTACTTTCAATGACTTAACTATTTTTCGAGCTGTCCGCTATCCGTGGAATTAGCCCGAAAATCTTGGCTGCTGTCGCTAATTTGCGACAAACATTAAGTGCGCTCTGTAACTCATTGATTATTATCGTTATTCTGTGTCGCTAAAAAGCGACTGTAACAAATTTGAAATGTGCGTGTCACGGGCGCTGCGGCTAAGCGAGGCTAAATTTTAGACGAAAAAATACCCTGAAGACACCCTATTTCCCCGCAAGGGGGCTACCTTCGGGTCGTAAGCATCTTCAGGGCATTGATCGATACTAAATTACGACGTTTTCTTGTGTGACTTTAAGAAGAACGCACCCAATGCGGGCAACAATAAAATCGCGCCCAACATATTTAGGAAGAACATAAACGCCAACAAAATGCCCATGTCGGCTTGGAACTTCAAGGCGGAGAACACCCATGTGGCTACGCCCAATGTCATCGTAACTGCCGTGAAAATCATCGCGGTGCCGCGCTCTTGGAGTGCTAAGAAAAACGCTTTGCGCAGGTCCATGCCTTCTTCGATGTGCACCTCAATGCGGTCGTACAAATAAATACCGTAGTCCACACCAACACCCACGCCAAGCGCGATGACTGGGAGCGTTGACACCTTCAAACCAATGTTCAGCATAGGCATAAGTGCTTCGCACAATACCGACACCAATGCCAGCGGCAACAAAATACAAATCGTTGCGCGCAAGGAGCGGAAGGTGATCATGCACATTACAAACAGTGCACCAAAAATCGCGTAGTTCATTTCCCAACGGGCTTTATCTACCGCTTCGTTGGTGGCGGCCATGACGCCGACGTTGCCGGTGGCGAGCTTAAATTCAAGCTTGTCGGTATTGTTGGCAGCAGCAAAGTTTTTCACTTCTTGCACTAGGCGCGTGATGGTTTCACCTTGATGATCTGTCGTATTGACCAACACCTGCATGGCGCTGCAGTCAGGATTAAGCAAACCGGTTTGCGTATCAATTGGCGTTACGCTTTGCGCCATTACTTGCGGGTCACGCGGGAGCTGACGCCATTTTAGGTTGCCTTCATTAAAGCCGCCATTCAACGTACGCGCTAAACCGGGCAGGGAAATGACAGATTGCGTGCCCTCCACGTTTTGCATATACCAATCGAATTTTTCGATGGTGGTCATGATGTCGTAGTTAGTACATGCACCAGCAACACCTTTCGTTTGGGCAACAACGCCCAACGTATCGACGCCAATGGAGAACTTGCTGACGATCATGTCGTTATCTTGGTTGTAACGCGATTCAGCGCGTAATTCTGGCACGCCGGTGCCTTGGTCGCCCACACGCAGCTTGTGCGCCTGTACGAGGCCAAAACCCAAAATAACCAACGACACTAAAATAACCGAGATGGCATATTTTTTAGCAGCGAAACCGGCACAAAAACGCCAAAATTTGTCGATGCCAGAAAGCTCTGCAGTTTGCGGTTTTGGTGGACGCACTTTGATTTGTAAATACGACAGCAAAATTGGCAGCAACATTTTATTGGTGATAATCATCCACGCCACACCAAGGGACGCTGTCATACCAAGCTCGCGCACAATATCGATTGGAATGACCATAATCACGGCGAAGCCGAGCACATTGGTGAGCAGCGCTAAAGTGCCGGGGATAAACAAATTAGCAAACGATGTTTTAGCAGCAGTTAAACTATCCACGCCTACGCTAACTTCTCGCTCCCATGTTTTGGTCATTTGCACCGCGTGCGATACGCCAATGGAAAATATCAAAAACGGAACTAAAATTGATAGCGGGTCGATACCAAAACCAATTAACGGCAACGTGCCCAACAGCCATAACACGGGCGTCATTGCGACGATCAGCGCAACCAAAGTGAGCTTGAGGTTTTTAACGAACCACAGCATCAATACGAGCGTAATTAAAAACGCGATGCCGAAAAAAGCGATAACGCCTTTGGCACCTTCGGCAATATCGCCGACGGCTTTAGCAAAACCAATGATGTGCACCGTGTGTTCTGGCGTTTCGTATTTTTTACGTAGCTCTTCGAGCTTTCCAGCAAACTCAAAATAGTTGAGTTTTTGCTGAGTGACTGGATCGATTTCTAGCAAGCCCGCCGCAATTAAAGCGCCTGAAAAATCGTTAGCGACGGTGCGGCCGATTTCGCTGGATTTTTGCACATTGGCTTTTACAATTTGCAAATCAGCGTCTGAACCTTGATAGTTTGCAGGCACCACATTGCCGCCCGCAAAGCCTTCTTCAATCACTTCAATAAACCGGGTGTTGGGCGTAAATAGGGACTTTACGCTGGGTTTATCAACACCATTTAGCAAGGAAACATCGTTGCTTAACGCTTTTAGTTTATCCATAAAAGGCTTGTTGTAAATATCGCCTTTGGTGTTTACTAAACCGACCGCAATACGATTCGCCCCGCCAAATACTTTTTCGTAATCTTTATATACTTTCATGTAGGGGTGGGTTAACGGCACCATTTTGTTAAAGCCAGCGTCCACCTTTAAGCGACTGGCAGACGCCGCAAACAATACCGTGAGCACAGCAAAAACAATGAGCAACACCTTGCGGTTGTTGAACACCAAGGCGGAAAGGCTTTGAATAATATTTTTTAGATTCATTTTTTAAATATCCGATTGGGTTCTATTTAGCTTTGGTAGCGACGGGTGCGGCAGTAGGCGGTGTTACAGATGCACCGCTGGCCGCAAATGTAATGTCACGCGCACCCGCTTCGCCTAGCAACAGCAATGCACTGGGCGCGCCTACGATGGCGGCAGAATACGCTTTGGTCGAGCCGGACTTAACCGACTCAAATGTTCTACCGTTATCGCTCGATACCAATACCGTGCCAGACAAACCGACCAATGCAATTTTTCCATTTGGTAACTTGGTGCTGCCCATCAGCGAATTAGGCATCGTGTTTTCTACCGTCGCCCAAGTTTTACCCTGATCTGCACTGCGGAAAATACGGCCACGCAGCCCGTACATAATTACCGCGCCATCGTCAGCCACGATACCGCCGAAGTAAGAGCCTTTGTAGGGCGGCTCGATAGGAACCCAGGTTTTTCCAGCGTCTTCACTGAGCATCACGGTGCCAGCTTCACCAACAATAAGCAGCTTATTTTCAGCCACTTTAAAAATACTGTTTAAATGCTTATCGCTTTCGCCGAGCTTGCGCAGCGTCCACGCTTTGCCGCCGTCAACGGTTTCGTAAAATGCACCATAAGCACCTACAGCAAAGCCATTGCTTGGGTCGTTAAAGTAGACGTCTAAAAACGGCTTGTTTTCATCTGGTTTGGAATGCTGCTTAGTCCAGTTTTCCCCACCATCGGTAGTTTGTAGCACCACTAAATCGTGCCCTACCGCCCAACCAATTTTAGCGTCAATAAAAAATATTGAAGTGAGCAAGGGCGCTGCAGGCGATTTAGCGCGCGACCATGTTTCGCCATTACTATCGGAAAAAATAATATAGCCACGATCGGCGACGGCAATAATACGATTGCCAAACCGCGTCGCATCAGTAATCAGTAATCGCGACACCGCTTGCTTTGTCAACGGCCCGCTTTCGGGCAGTATGAACGCGGCTGCGGCCAGCGCGGTCGCGGATGCAGCAGCAGTCGGCGCTGCTGCGGTCGTTGCTGCAGCAGCCGGTGCAGCGACCTTCGCGGCAGTGGCTTCAGGAAAATGCGTGAAGCTGACGAAGGAAAAAAGGCTTACCGAAAGCAACAATGCGCGCGCGATTTTCGTGCGGGGCATGTTGGGGATATGTTGGGTCTGCTGGACTTGAAAGGACATAATTGGGCGCCTAGTATTAACTGAGGATAGCAAAATAAAATCAACGGGACGTTAGCTGTAACGTAAAAAAGTGCGAGGCGATTGCACTGAATCTGTTGAGCGAAAAACTAAAGGGCGGCCCCGTACAAATGCACGTGGCCGCCCTCTAAACTAGCTCAAATTGCGCGGTGAAAATCGCTTTGGGGATCGCCCAAAACATCGTCATGGCATAACCTACGCCGCGCAACAATTTCAGTCTTACTTTAGCGAACGCCGGATCCACGCAAGTTTTGCGGCGTGTAATCTGCCGCTGTGCGCTTAATTGGTTCGTAAATTACTTTTTCTTCTGCACGAAGACCCATCGCGATGTAGCGACGAGATTGCAAGTCATGATGGACTTCAACCGTGCCGTACCACATTGGTAGGTCATACCAGTTTTCGTTATGCTGTTCAGCAAAACGCCATAGTTTGCCAGCACCATCGTACTTGTCGATCAACACAATGTTCCAGCTATCTTCATCAATGTAGAATACGCGCTTAGAGTAAATATGCGATGTGCCAGCCTTTAGTGTGGCTTCTACTACCCAAGTGCGGTGCAACTCGTAACGGCTAAGGTCTTGATTCAAATGACCGGCCTTTAGCAAATCAGCATACTTAACTTTAGGGTCAGACATTTTGTACGAGTTGTACGGAATGTACATTTCACGTTTACCAAGCAACTTGAAATCATAACGGTCTGTTGCACCGTTATACATACCGAAGTCATCGTTAGTGCGCAAGCCGTCAGCAGCAGTGCCTGGGTTATCGTAGGCGACGTTAGGTGCTAGGCGAACGCGACGCTGACCAGGGTTGTAAAGCCACGCATTACGCGGGTCTTTGGCTTGATCTACAGTTTCGTGCACCAACAAAATTGCACCGGCCAAACGTGCAGGCGCTGTAGTTTCTTGGCGATAGTAAAGCAGCTTGTTAGCTTCACGGTCAGCGATTTTTTTATCTAAATTACCGTAGACCAAATCGTATTCGTATTCAAACTTAACGAGGGCATAGTTGCCGTCATTAGTTACCGCTGCCTGCGCCCAGTGTTGCGCGTAAGTATTGCCTTTGTAGTGCAACTGGTGGTTCCAAATCGCTTCATTGCCGTTTTTAGGGATTGGGAACGGTGTACCGCCCACGCAACCCGTTACCCCGTTGCCGCCCGTGGCTAACTTGGCTTTGGCAGCACATTCAGCCGTTTCTTTGTAATGCCCTGCTGGATAGGATGCGCTACGGCGCGTCGGGTAAACATTGAGCTTGTAATTAGGATATTGCTTCAACATCGCGATTTGACCAGGCGACAAATTATCTTTGTATTTATCGACGTCTTTAGCGGTAATGGTAAAGAGAACTTTGTCATTTGGAAACGGGTCGGGATAATAGCCCTTTGATTTAAAACCCGCCACAGGCTTAATGATACCGCCATCCCATGCTGGGATAGTGCCAGCAGCATTAGCGCCTTTTTCAGCGCCCATCGGCGTGAGCGTGGTGCCTAATTTAGCCACGTCAGCCGCAGCCAGCTGGGCAAATGCACTCACTGAAACCGCTGCGAGGGACGCGACTGTTGCAGCGATAATAGATTGACGCAAGTTCTTTGATCGACTCAATTTCATACTTCCTCCGAATAATTATGGATACTACGGTACTTAAATTACGACGATATTTGCAAGTTACCTTTGCTTAAACGTGGGTTCTGCAGTTTTGGTTTACCTGAAAGGTGTAACCCTTAGTCGAACCAAATTGCTAACTAGCTTTTCCACCCCGCCCCTCTTACGTGAGCATGGGTGAAAATGCAGATAACAAAAATCCTGCTGAAACTTATTTGCTTAGAACGAGTAGGTCATTACTAGCGATACAAAATCACGGTCTTTCAACGGGTTAGCGCTAGAGCAATAGTTAGCGCTCTGTGCTGTGAATAAACCCGGAATACCGCCAAGTTGCGCACCTAAAGTAGTTTGCGCTGGGTTAGTGACTGCAGCTGTACCGCAATAATTGCGGCCACCGAAGTAGCCAGTGTAAGAAACGTCAACCGTAAATTTCTTTTGGTAATCAAAGTTAGCACCTAAAGCCAACGATTTTGTGCCCTCGTTGAATGTTGGTGATACACCTTTGATGTCATGGTTAAACGCAATTCGTGGCGCAAGATTTCCGCCAAACATTGCATTTGCATATTCCAAACGGCCGACCACGCGATAACCATAGGAGCTCTCGGTAACAAAGCCTTCGCTCTGCACAGCACCGGCTTGCGTGGCCACTGCGCCTTGCATGGTCGCAGGTAAAAAGACTGCCGGACCATTAAACTTAATATCGGTACGCAGTCCGTTATATTTTGTATAACCAAACTCGCCCACTATCACGCCCTGTTCAGCACCAAAAATATTCGGGAACGACTTAGTGCCAGTCATTTGCATTTGGGTCATTTTTACGCGATCCCAGCCACGCTGATACGTGCCGTTTGGCACCAAGGCTGCTGCGGATGCACCAAACGGGGCGGTCGCGCTAATCGTACCGGGAATCAATTCAAACCCAGTCGACAAATTAGGCGCGCCCAATGCGGCCAGTAATAATTCAGGTGTTGAATATTGCAAAGGCTGATTCGGGCGATAAGAAATTTCACCTTGTAACGCTACGCCAGCTGGGCCAGAGGTATTGAAGCTCAAACCGTAGAGCTTGATGTTTTCTGGGTACTCAGCAAAATAAGTGGCCGTACCGGTTTGACCAGCAGCTGTGCCAATCGGCGTGCCGGTAATTGCGCTGGTTGCCGTTCCTTTAACGCCTGAAAACAACGGAATACGGCTATGGTAGTTTAAATGATAAAAACCGAATTCCGTGTTGTTAAGCTCTGAGGCTAAATACCGGAATGCGACACCATACTGACCAGAATCTTTCGCCTTCAGATCAGAACTACGCGGTGCCCAAACTTGCGCGGCCGGGCTAAACAAACCGAAATTGGCTTGCGCTGGCGCGCCAATTCCAGGCGCAGTCGGTGGAATTGGATTTCTCGGCGCAACACCTGTTAAATCACCGCGACGACCAAACCCTACAAATACGCGCCATGAATCGTCGGATGCGAAGTCGTTATTGCTGAAATAGGAACCGCGCGGATCAAGCTTAATTTTGTCGTGGTTAAACTGTACAAAACCTTCAACGCTGGCGTTTTTGGTTAGTTCTTGTGATAACCAAATACTGCTGGTTGGAATAAACGCTTCTTTTAATTCCGAACCTGGAATACGCAGCTTTGAAAGATCCGCCGCGTTGATGACGTTGATGCCGTTAAGGATAAATGTTGATTCACCCCAGCTAATTACTTGGTTACCCAAGCGCACACGTAAGTTTTTATCCGCCACATCAAAGCTACCGGTAATGAAGGCATCTAAGATGCGCACATCGCTACCTAAGCGCTTTTTGCCTTCTTCGCCCAAATTGCTGCGTCCCTTGTTTTCGAAATCATAAAAATAAGTGCCGCGAACGAGTGCACCAAAATTTTCGTACTTCATCTCTAATTCATGTGTGCCTTTTACGGCATTGGTGAACAGCTTACCTTTGTTATACGCACGGTTACCATCATCTTCGTTTACTGAGTGCGCAGTACCACCGTTGGCGATGCCGATTAAGCTTGCATCTTGGCTTTGAATACGACGCGATAGGCCGTAGGAAAAGGTGCTGTCAAAGCTACCCTTTAAGCCGTTTTCGAGCGTGAACGCTGCTGCCTGCACGCCCGCGGCGGACATGGCGCAAACAACGGCAACTGCAAGTGCTACGCCTTTTCGGGTGAAATTAGGCTTCAACATGGAGCTGTCGCGCGAAGTTTGTTTATGACCTGAATCAACGCGATGCTTATTTTGCGGGGTGTCCATTAAGCGAATCTCCTCGAGATAATTTTAGAAAAATAAATATTTACGGGTGGTTAACATGTATTTGCACTATTTTATTACGGCAAACGGTTATGCCATCGCCGCATGTTAACCACACCACTTTAAGTGATGTTGTATTGTCAGTGACTCCGCCTTAAAACGCAATGACAAGCCAGTCAGTTAGTTAGGCGGTGTTGTATTTATAGCGCCCTTTAGCTGCACTTTAGGGTTGTTTTAGCTGCTAAATCATTGTTTTTACGGTAAGCATCGGTCGGCGGAATATGCTGCGATGCAACATATTCCACCATCTGCCAATCTGCAGCTAGAGTGCCTCAAACACCCCTGCAGCGCCCATACCCGTACCAATACACATGGTAATCATGCCCCACTTGGCTTTGGTGCGCTTCATGCCATGCACCAACGTGGCGGCGCGAATGGCACCGGTTGCACCAAGCGGATGACCCAAGGCAATTGCGCCGCCGTTTGGATTGATTTTTGAAGGATCAAGTTCTAGGTCTTTAATTACCGCTAACGACTGCGCGGCGAAGGCTTCGTTAAGCTCGATCCAATCCAAATCTTGCTGGGTGATGCCTGCTTGCTTTAGTGCTTTTGGGATTGCCTTGATGGGGCCAATACCCATAATTGCAGCGGGCACACCGGCGACAGCAAAAGATACAAAACGGGCGAGCGGTTGAATATTATATTTTTTCAATGCTTTTTCGCTCATCAAAATAACCGCACCCGCACCGTCGGACATCTGCGATGAATTCGCCGCCGTAACACTTCCGCGCGCCGCAAATACTGGCCGCAATTTACCTAAACTTTCAATGGTGGAATCGGGACGCGGACCTTCATCGGTGTCAGCAATTTTTTTGCGGGACTTTATTTCACCGTTAATTAAATCGGGCGTAGAAGCTGAAATTTCATACGGGGCAATTTCCGCTTTAAACGCACCGTTGGCAATGGCTGCCGTGGCTTTTTGGTGCGACGCCACCGCGAACGCATCTTGCTCTTCGCGCTTGATGTTCCACTGCTGCGCGACCTTTTCAGCTGTGATGCCCATGCCATAAGCAATACCAATATTTTCGCTGTTGTTGAACACTTCTGGGTTCATCGCAATTTTGTTGCCCATCATTGGCACCATCGACATGCTTTCAGTACCCGCCGCAATAATCACGTCGTCATCCCCTGTGCGAATCCGGTCTGCTGCCATGCTGATGGCTTGCACGCCGGATGCGCAAAAACGATTGATCGTCACGCCAGGAATGCCATCCGGCAACCCGGCTAGCAACACGCCAATACGCGCGACGTTCATGCCCTGCTCGCCCTCGGGCATGGCGCAACCTACTACTACGTCACCGATGTCATTCACATCTAAATTTGGTACTTGCGCAATGGCGTTGCGCAGCACATGCGCCAGCATGTCATCTGGGCGCACGCTGCGGAACATGCCACGTGGCGCTTTGCCCACGGGCGTGCGCACAGCGGCTACGATATAGGCTTCTTGAACTTGTTTGGTCATTTTATTTTCCTGCTTTCAAAAAAAATATTTTATTTGGATGATGCATTAGCGAACGAGCCGCTTTAGTTCCGTAATGGCTTGCCGTTCTTCAGCATGTACTCAATACGCTCTTGGGTTTTAGGCATTTTTGCTAATTCGCAGAAGTGCTTACGCTCCAAATCAAGCATCCATTTTTCATCTACCATTGATCCTGATTCAATCTCGCCGCCGCACAAGCAGGTAGCAATCCGGCAGCTAATTTCATAGTCGTGATCCGACATGAAACCGCCCTCTTTCATATTGATCAACATCATCTTAATCGTCGCAATGCCGGTGGCACCGGCCACCGCAAATGCGGTAGGTGCTAATGGCGGGCGATAGCTGGCACGCGACATCGCACGGGCTGTTTCCAGCGCCACGTATAAAATTTCATCGCGGTTAAACACCACAATATCGCGCCACCGTAGATGCCCCATTTCTTTGGCTTCCATGGCGTTTTTAGATACCTCACCCATGGCCACATGCTTAAAGCTTTTTTGTATTTGCGGCATCACATCGTTATTTCCTGGACCAGTCGCGGCTGCCAACGCCGCACGCAAAGCGATTTCTTTTAAACCACCACCAGCAGGCAATAAGCCCACGCCTACTTCAACCAAACCGATGTAGCTTTCAAGCGTTGCCACCACGCGATCCGAATGCATCACAAACTCACAGCCGCCACCAAGTGCTAAGCCGTCAACGGCCGACACCACGGGGATATAGCTGTATTTAATACGCTGCGAGGTGTGCTGAAACAGCGCCACCATTTCTTCAAATGCCTCAAACTGCCCTGTTTTCAGGGCTTCCAGCGCTTTTACTAAGTTGGCACCGGCAGCGTACGGTGGCTCGGGCTGCCAGATTACCAAGCCCGCAAAATCCGCTTCGGCAATGTCGATACACTTGTTTAGCCCTTCTAAAACATCTTGGCCGATGGCGTGCATTTTGGTTTTGAACGAACAAATTGCCACGTCATCATGGCCTTTAGCTGTCCATAAACGCACGGCATCATCTTCAAATACTGTCGTTCCTGCTTCAGCTTTTTCACCTAACAACAGCTCGGGGAATAGCTGGCGCTTGTACACCGGCAAGGTGGAGCGGCCAACCATTTTGCCCGTGGCAGCAGAGTAAGAACCTTCCGCATTATGCACACCCACGCGACCGTCCGTTACCCATGCAGGCAAAGGTGCAGTTGCCATGGTTTTGCCTGCTGCGATGTCTTCGTTGATCCACGTGGCAATTTGCGACCAGCCTGCGGCTTGCCATGTTTCAAACGGACCCATTTTCCAGCCGAAGCCCCAGCGAATCGCGCTATCGAGCTCACGCGCAGAACTGGCAACGCTGCCCAAATGCACAGCGATGTAGTGAAACACATCGCGGAAAATAGACCATAAAAATTGCGCTTGCGGGTTCGCGCTGGCGCGCAACGCGGCAAACTGCTCTGCCGGTTTACGGATTTTTAAAATCGCTGCTACATCATCATCTACCTTACCAGCGGATGGCACATAGCTTTGGGTGGCAACGTCTAGCACCATAATTTCTTTAGCAGGCTTGGTAAAAAAACCGGCTTTGGTTTTAGAACCCAACGCACCCTTAGCCACCAAGGCGGCCATAACTGGCGGCACGGCGTAGTATTTATGCCACGGATCGGTTTTTAAATTGTCGTCCATGGTTTTAAACGTGTGCGCTAGGGTATCCAGTCCCACCACGTCCGCAGTGCGATATGTCGCGCTTTTGGCGCGGCCAATAGCGGGGCCAGTTAGTGCATCAACGGTATCAAAGGCCAATTTAAATTGACCTGTGTGGTACATGGTGGCGGCGATAGAAAACACACCAATGCGGTTAGCTACAAAGTTTGGCGTATCGAATGCACGCACCACACCTTTGCCTAAAGTGGTGACCAAGAAGCTTTCAAGCTGATCCATAATCACCGGCTCGGTATCGGCCGTGGGGATAAGTTCTACCAACTTCATGTAGCGGGGAGGGTTAAAAAAATGCACGCCGCAAAAGCGATGACGCAGCGCTTCGGGGAACACTTTTGAAAGCTCGGTAATGCTCAAGCCCGATGTGTTGGAGGCAAAAATTGCATCGCTGCGCAAATGCGGCGCTACTTTTTCATAAAGCGCTTTTTTCCAGTCCATGCGCTCAGAAATCGCTTCGATCACCAAATCACATTCAGCCAATAAGCTTAAATTTTCGTCGTAGTTCGCAGGCGTAATCATGCTCAAGCGGCCTTTGGATGTAATAGGTGTTGGCTCTAGCTTAGCCATACCCTCCAAGGCTTTCAAAACGATGCCGTTTTTAGGGCCTTCTTTTGCCGCAAGGTCAAACAACACGGCCTTCACGCCGGCATTGGTGAGATGCGCTGCAATTTGCGCGCCCATCACGCCTGCGCCCAATACAGCTACTTTTTTAATGTGGTAATTTTTCAACTTCGTTCTCCGGGTTCGAATGGTACGGTTTTCAAAAAATGAGTGCTGCAATCTTAAAGTCTTGGTAATTCTTTCGGCATTAAATGCTCGTCTATCGCTACGTAGGTTAATTGCGCTTCTGTTACTTTTACAATCTCTGAACCAAAGCGCGAGCGTTGGGCAAATACTTCAACATCTACCGTCACTGACGTGCGGCCAGTTTTATTTACGCTGGCGTAAAAGCTCACCACGTCGCCCACAAACACGGGCTGCTTGAACATAAATGAATTCACCGCCACAGTGGCGATACGCCCCTTTGCCCGCTCAGATGCCGGGATGCTGCCCGCCAAATCCACCTGCGACATCACCCAGCCGCCAAAAATAGTGCCATTGGCATTGGTATCAGCTGGCATAGGAATAATCCGCAAAGTGGGCATGCGGTCAGTGGGAAGTGCGACAATGTCAGTCATAGTTTAAGCGTCAAATAATAGAGGGAACGATCTAAAATTACAGCGTGTGGTCTAAAGGGTGTGATCCTTATACAAATCGTCAAGCGCACCTTCATATTTTTTATACACTACAGCGCGTTTTAGTTTAAGCGTGGGCGTCATTAGGCCGTTATCAATGGTCCACTTCTCTTTAGAAACGATGATGCGGCGCACCTGTGCGTAGCCCGGAAAAGCCTTAATTTGCTTGGCGATACGCTGCACCAAAAATTTTTCCGCTTTGTTTTTCTCAGCACTTTGCTCATGCAAATTTGGCGTCAAATTATTCTCAGCGGCCACGCGCGCCCATTCATCATCATTGAGCACCACAATAGCTGCCAAAAACGGTTTGGCTTCCCCGTACACCAGCGCTTGCTCGAATACAGCGTCAAGCTGAACGGCCAATTCCATGTCTACCGGCGGAATTTTTTCACCATTACCCATGACGATAATTTCTTTTATCCGACCAGTAATTTTCACAAAACCCTGCCCGTCAATATGCACTTGGTCGCCCGTGTTAAGCCAGCCATCGTCACTCAACACCGCACGGGTGGCTTCCGGATTATTCCAATAGCCCATCATCACATTAGGCCCACGCGCCAGCAGCACATTGTTTTCGCCGAGCTTTAATTCCACCCCCGGCACCGCAGGCCCCACCGTTTGCGGATCATTTTGGTTCGGCAAATTAACGGTGAGCAAGGGTGAAGCTTCAGTCATGCCGTAGCCTTGGCAAATGTTTAAGCCTAAGCCCACAAACACCTGCGCCACCGAAGGCGACAACGCTGCCCCGCCCGAAATTGCTAAGCGCAACTTGCCGCCAAGCCGCGCCAATAGCTTCTCTGCGACCAATTTCTCTAGTAACGGCCACAGCAAAAATGACGGCTTCCACGGCCCGCGCCCGTTGGCGTGCTCAAAGCGCGCCCAGCCAGTTGCCACGGCAAACTTAAACATTTTTTGCTTGGTAGGCGACGATTTTTTAAGCTGCTCGTTAATGGCTGCCAAGAAGCGCTCATAAATGCGCGGGACTGAGAAAATAACCGTCGGCTGAATCGTCCGAAAATCTTCCGCTAACTGCGGGATAGAGCGTGAAAACACAATAGATGCACCGCTTACCATGTTCAAATAATAGTCGCAGGTGCGTTCAAACATGTGCGACAACGGCAAGAACGATAGAAAAATATCTTCCGGATAAATTTGGTAAATCCGCAAGCCCGACTGCACATTAGCCAAAATATTGCGATGCGATAACATCACGCCCTTCGGCTTACCTGTCGTGCCGCTGGTGTACACGATCGTCGCTAAATCAGCGCCTTTAGTCGGTGGGCGCTCAAAGCTCTCAGCGCCACTCGGTGCCATTGCTGGCATCCAATCAGCCAGCGTTTTTAAGCGCGGCTCGGTATCATCTTTAACCGGCTTCACACTTACTATACGACATAGCGGACTTAGCTGATCCACCACTGTTTTCAGGCGTTTCCAGTGTTCTTCGCCCTCAATAAATATCAGCCGAATCGATGCGTCATTCACAATATAAGCAACGCTGTCGGGCCTGTCATCAACAAACAACGGTACCGGCACCAGCCCATGCGCGTAAGCCGCTTGGTCGGCCACAATCCAGTTAATGCTGTTTTTAAGCATGATGGCGATACGGTCGCCCGCCTGCAAGCCATCGGCGCGCAAGCCAGCACGCGCCCGCGCCACTAAATCCGCCATTTCACGCCACGTAACGCCCCGCCATTCCTTACTGGCTGCATCGTATTCCCGATAAGCCGGTGCGGCTGGGCTGGCGCTGCAGCGCTTGGCAAACGCCTCTGCAATGGTCGCGCTATCGTCTAAATGGATGTAACGCGTGGCATTGCCTGCCATCGGTGCGTCACTACCGCCTTGCGCATATTCTTGGCTTGACGCCATAAGTGCTTCTCCTGTGAGCCAATTTGTCTGTTTTTCATGTTTGCAGCTATTTTGCTGCTGGTTTTGCCACGTTCAAAAATTATTTTAAACGTTCGTTTCAATAACATACCATTAACTGGGGGTGGATATTTGACGGTGCAATGTTTTGCTGACGGTAGGGATTAGCCGCGGGGTTGTTTGAGGTTGATTTTGGAGTGAGTTAATGCCTTGGAGATGGCCGTGTTTAGGGTGTTTTCAGCTATTTTAACCATCGAATGCGCAAAGAACGCGTGGCACCTAGCGCCTACGAGCGCCCCACAAACTCTCGCAGTGCTGCAACTATCAGTTCCGGCACATCAGGCATCACACCGTGGCGGCAGTCTGCAAATTCTTTATAGATCACCAACCGTGGGTCAATTGCAGCGGCAATATCACGCTGGCATTCGATAGGCAACATAGGATCATCAACCCCGCCCATTACCAGCGTTGGGCATTGAATACGGCTAAGTTGCGCCAGCATATCGAAACTACGACCTTCCCCGCCCACGCGATTAAACCAGCTGGTTGCTTCACGATGAAACTTCACCCGACCCATTGCAAGCGGGTCAGCGGAAACGCGCGTGTATAAGGGCACGGCAATTTTTAGCCACGCGGAAAGCACAACGTCACTGGTATCGCCATCAATGTAGCGCCTATGCGCAAGGTCTCCGGCAATGTCCCCACCCAAGCGCCTAAACATAGCAACCTTCGCTTGCGTATGCGCCGCGGCCTGCGCGGATGTGCTCACGAGCACGAGCTTAGCGGGGTGCACCGCGTGGCGAATGGCATAAGCCATCGCCACCATGCCGCCAAAAGACGCGCCGTAAACCACGGGTTTCACGATGCCAAGCGCATCGCAAAATGCTTTCACATCATCCGCCCATTGCGCGAGCGTCCAACTTTCACGCGGCCCCGATTCGCTACGGCCATTGCCGCGATGATCCAAATACACCACTTGCGCAAACTCAGTGCACGCCGAAAATGCAGGCTTATAAATAGAATGGTCAGCGCCCGGCCCACCGTGAAGCATCAGCAATATCGGCGCTTCGCGCATCGCAGCGCCTTCTGCTCGAAGCCCCAATCCCTCCACGTCGAAGTAAAGCCGCACGCCGTTAATGAGAATGTGCATGATGTGTCCTCTTAACTGATTAAATAACTATTTTACAGCTTAGAAAAAACAGCAGGTCAAAGTAACCGCTGCATCAACAATCCCACACCAAAACGCATCTGTTTTTCACCCAACAGAACAAAGTCGCAACTTAGGTAGAAGCCCAGTGCATGGGGGTTTCCAACCACATGCACCGTCGCGGCACCCGTGGCACGCGCAGCACTGGCGCAGTGCTCAACCAGTGCGCGGCCAATGCCCTGCCCCCAATATTGCGGCTCAACAAAAAGGGCGTCTAGTTCAGCATCGCCATCCTCACGGCGCAAGATGACGGCGAAACCTATAATTTTGCCAGCACGTTCCGCCACAAACACGCCGCCTGCTTCAATTTGCGCAAGGGGCACCTCAATTGCGTCTTGGTTCGCCAACAGCGCCTCACGATCGCCAGGATTATTGAGCGACGCACGCCACTGTAAGGCCTCGAGCGCCGGTTGGTCGGCGGCGACTGCGGCGCGGATGGTGATGGCTGGTACATCTTCTACAGCAATAAGCGGTTGAGGGCGCATAGAAAATCCTTATTTGGCAATCAGCGGCAAGCCTAAACGCTGAGCTATTTTGCAACTTTACTTCGCAATTCATACCTGTAGATGCCCTATTGTAGGGCATCTACAGGCATGCGAAAGCTAACAGCGCGGTCACTTATCAACGCGCATGTATTTATCAAAGTACTTGATATAGTCATCCAGATTTTCCTCAAGCATTTTTTGATATTCAGCGGTGAAATATGCAATGGTTTCCGCCCGCGCCTCCGTCATTTGTTCAGCCGATTGAAAGCCGCGCGCGCTCACCCATGCGTTAAATCTGCTCAACGCATACATCATTGAGGCACTCACTTTTCCGACACCTGCGTCACTTACCTGCGCGTTTGATAAATCGATATGCGCATCGGCACGATCGTAAAAATGTTCATCCGCATCTCTTGGCATCGCAAAGCTCCCAATTCTACAGCCATATAATTTTCGCTAGTCGCGTCCTAAAAATGCGACCAAAATATACTTGCAGATGCCCTATTTTAGGGCATCTGCAGCCAACTTTAATCCCCAGGCGCCTCGTAGGCACAGCGCGCAACATGCACGCCATTCACGCTAATGACGTTCATCATTGACTTAATCACGGGCGCATTAATTGCACCAGCAACTTCAATGCAATGACCGCGTTCAATCACCGAATTAGCGTTGATAGTGCCGCCTACTTTTAGGTAATAGTCGCAGCCGGAATCTATGTCTACCGATTTGGCGTTTAAATCGCCCGCGATGTAGGCGCTAAAAGGAAAGTTAAATACATCGCATGTCAGGTTTCCATTCACTACCAGCAAGCCGCAATCAAAACCATAAGTAATCGGCCCATCAACGATGAGATCACCGTCGATCACCACGCATGGGGATACGTCCAACGTCGCCAGTTGCACGCTACCTTGATGAAACTGCACGCCCTCTTCTTCAAAATGCTCAGCTGGATCAAAGAACGCAAATTCTTCAAGTTCTTCAGATTGCTTATCAGCCCAATCATCGTAATCATCGAAGGAAATTCTGTGCATTTATGCGCCTATTCTTTAGGTTGATTGTGAGCCGCTGAAATTGAAGGTGGCTGATTTGCGGTAGCGGTAGCCGTCGGCGCGCCCGAAATGTCATGGGGTTTAAATCGGCCTTCATGAATAAATTCAATAATTTCAGCCTTGGTTATCACCAATGCAACACCTTTAATCGCCAGCGGTGCTAGTTGCATTCCTCGTCCACCGACTTTTGCGCACGCGCAATTATCCCCGCCCGATCTTCGTCTTTTACATACTGCTTTTCCCCCTTATTATCGCGGCTAAAAATTGGCGTCTGCTCCTTGGTGATGCCCAATTGACGCCGCGCTTGGTTGCAGCGTACGCCTCTATTGTAGGCGTCGTTTTTAGCGTTTTGGGCGCGCATTTCCTCTTCAGCTTTTAGGCGTTGATTTTCCTCGTAACCCGATTGCGGTGCATTGGCGTTTGTCGACTTTTCGATAGCCGTACGTTTTTGTGTGCGCGCCTTTGCGGTGGCGGCGTCTTCAGGCGGGGGCAATTTAAGCGCTACGCCTATTGCATCTTTTGCGCAGGGCTGGTCTTGAAAGCTTACGGCACCGTTGGGCTGTTTGCATTTGTAAGCTTGCGCTTGGACGAGGGGCGTAATGACAAGAAGCAGAAGCGCGGATAGGAAGGCAATTTTCATGGGGATATTTTGGTAATGTGATGCTTTTGGTTTCAGTGTATGTTTAGTTTTGGCTTCCAAAGGCGAAGCGGACAGTGTCGAGCGGCAAGTTTAAAGTCATTGTCAGTGCTCAGTAGCGTCAATTTGTAACGAATGGATAATTGCGCAATGAGCGCGTCCACCGTTCCTAATTGCACCCCAGATCGGCGGCAATTGTTTCGAATTTCTGCTGCACCAATATAATCAGCTCGGTCAGGCTGCAAAAGTGGAAGCGAACCGAAGCGCTCCAATACCTGCTCGCGTGACTTTGGGCCGGAAAAGCCCTGCAGCAATTCTTGAAGTACTAAGCCAGTAAACACCACCACTTCAGCGCCCTTAAGCGCATCGGCAAGATGCTGTGCCTCAGGCTCAGCTCGTGGCGCATCTCTGCGCAGCACCAACGACCAAACACTCGTGTCGACCAACAGCGTCATGACCGACTGCGCTCAGCTTTGTAGTCAAACGAATCATCCCATTCCAGAGTACCGAACAGTTCGACGATGCGTTTTTGCTCCCGACGCGCGATGAATTCTTGGAGCGCTCGGGTTACAACCGCTTTTTTGGTTCGCTCACCGCTAACCTCGACCGCACGGTCAAGTAAGTCAGGGTCAATCGCTAGATTAGTGGCCATGTGTATCTCCTTACACACTAGTTTACACAGAAATTTAAACTGCGTCCTGCAAACGTCATCGCAATTTTTAGCACTCCCATTTGCGACGAGGGCGCATGCAATGCGCCCCTACAGACGCGGTAGTGCAATTTAACCGCGCATTCTCATCATTTAACGCCCTGTAGATGCCCTATTTTAGGGCATCTACAGGCACATTAAACGCCGTATCAATGATCTTCTCGCGCATGGTTAATGGTGTATTTCGGAATCTCAATCGTTAGAGGGGTAGTACGCACAATGGTTTGGCAGGATAACCTTGACTGCGCGGTTAAGCCCCATGCCATATCGAGCATGTCTTCTTCGTTTTCTGTGGCCTCATCTAGGCTTTGGCCGCCTTCACGGACGATGACGTGGCAGGTGGTGCAGGCGCAGGAAAGTTCGCAGGCGTGTTCGATTCTGATGTTTTGGGTTAGCAGCGCTTCGCACAGGTTGGTGCCTTCGGCGACGTCGAAGGTAGCGCCAGTTGGGCATAGGGTTTCGTTGGGAAGGACGGTGATTTTTATCATGATTTAGTTTTTGGCGAGTAATTCAGCTGCAAAATTGAGTGCAGAAAGTGTGGCGGCCAAACCGCAAATATGTGGTTGGGTGGACTGGATCCCAGCCTTCGCTGGGATGACGGCGTCGAGCGCTAAAACGCGCGCTCAGGTAGAATTATAAAGCCAAGCTATTCAAGTTCTTCCCCCGCAACGCCTGCGCGACGCTGGCGTCCATGCGCTTGGCGGCGAAGTCTTCGGTGGCGTTTGACACGGCTTCGATTGCGGTTTTAATGACTTGATGGTCTGTGCTGGAGAGGCTTGATTTTAGGGCTTCTACAGCCTGCTCAATAGCGGAAATTTCAGTCGCCTCAAGCATAGTTGCGCCATCCACTGCCATTGCCGCATCGATAGATTCTATCAAGCGTTTGGCTTCTACCACTTGCTCGGCTAAGGCTCTGGCTTGCTTATCGACGCCCGCGTTGCTGAAGCCCGCGCGGAGCATGGCTGCCGTTTCTTCGTCACTTAATCCATAGCTCGGTTTAACGATTATCTCGGCGCGCACGCCACTGGTTTTTTCCGTCGCGCTCACGGCCAACAGGCCATCGGCATCGACTTGAAACGTGACTTCGATGCGGGCGGCACCGGCTACCATCGGCGGAATGCCGCGTAACTCGAACCGTGCTAGTGAGCGGTTATCAGCCACCAGCTCGCGTTCGCCTTGAACGATGTGTAGCGCCATTGCCGTTTGGCCGTCTTTGAAGGTGGTAAATTCTTGCGCGCGGGCGGTGGGAATGGTGCTGTTGCGTGGGATGACTTTTTCGCTTAAGCCGCCCATGGTTTCTAAGCCTAGGGACAGCGCGATGACGTCTAGCAACAACAGATCATCGCCGCGTTTGTTACCTGCAAGTTGGTTGGCTTGAATGGCGGCACCGATAGCGACTACTTGATCCGGGTCGAGATTATTGAGCGGTGCTTGCTTAAAAAAAGCGGCTACCGCGTCTTGCACATGCGGCATTCTGGTGGCGCCACCGACCATTACTACACCTTCAATATCGGCCACAGCTAGCTTGGCGTCGCGTAGCGCGCGCTTTACGGGGGCGATGGTTTTGTCTACTAGCGATTGGGTGATGCTGATAAATTCTTCACGCGATAGTTTTACGGCAAGCTGCTGGCCTAGGCTCAGGGTGATTTGCGCTTGCGCGGTGAGCTCTTTGGTGAGCGCTTCTTTTACTGATCTTGCGGCAACCAATAAGGCTGCAGCGTCTTGCAAACCAGCAGCCGCAAAGTTGTAGCGCTCGCGCCAAAAACGCACGATGGCTTGATCAAAATCATCGCCGCCTAAGGTTGCGTCACCGTTGGTAGCAAGCACTTCAAACACGCCACGGCTTAGGCGCAATACTGAAATATCAAACGTGCCGCCGCCTAGATCAAATATCGCAAATACCCCAGCGGCGCGGTTGTCCAGCCCATACGCCACTGCTGCAGCTGTGGGTTCATTGAGCAAACGCAACACGTGTAAGCCTGCGGCGTTGGCGGCGTCTTTGGTGGCTTGGCGTTGTGCTTCGTCGAAATAAGCAGGCACGGTAATTACCGCACCGACCAATTCGCCGCCGAGCGCTGCTTCCGCCTGCGTGCGTAACGCGCGCAAAATTTCAGCCGAAATTTCTACCGGTGATTTCACCCCTGCAGCCGTGTTAATCCGCACCATGCCGGGCGCATCAACAAACGCATAGGGCAAGGTGCCGTAGCGAGCCACGTCTGCAATGCCGCGCCCCATGAAGCGCTTGGCCGATGCGATGGTGTTTTGCGGGTCGCGCGTGATCCATGCGCGGGCGGCGTGCCCAACTGCAGCTACACCCTGCGCGTCGTAGCGCACGACGGACGGCAGAAGCGGGCGATTTTCAGCATCGCGCAAAACTACCGCTGTGCCGCTTTGCACGGTTGCGACGAGCGAATTGGTGGTGCCAAGATCAATGCCTACGGCTAAGCGATGTTGATGCGGGGCGGTGGATTCACCGGGTTCAAAAATTTGGAGGAGAGCCATGGGGTGGTTTGATCAAATGATAGGAACAGTGGTGGTCAATTTTTAGCGTTGCGTCGGATTACGCGTTTCACGCTAATCCGACCTACGGCGCTTGAAGACACCTTATTTCAGGGCATCTTCAGGCATCTATTATTGCAAATACTTCATCTAATTCTTCGCGCAGTTTTTCTAAAAAACGGAGTTTACGGACGATGACTGCAGCTTCGTCTAAATTGCTTCCAAGCGTGATTGTTAGTTGTGCAAACAAGGTTTTTTCTTGCGCGTTTAAATCAGTTTGTAGCGCTTCAAGTTGCGCTTCTACATTTGCGGCGCGTGGGCTTTGCTTTAAGTCAGATAGCGCTTCGCGCATTTCCATTTGCTGCATTAAAAAATCTAGCGGCATGGAGGTGTTGGTTTCTTCTAGCGTATCAACACCGCGCAGTTTGAGCAAATAGCGGCCACGTGCAAGCGGTGATTTTAGCGTTTGAAACGCTTCGTTTACTCGCACAGCCCATTGCATTGCCACGCGCTGTTCGGCAGCGTTGGCGTTAGCAAAATTATCAGGGTGCACTTGTTGCTGCAGCACCCTGAAGCGTTGCTCCAAACCCGCTAAATCCAGCAAATAAGCGGCTTCAAGGCCAAATAGCGCAAAGTGATTTTGACTAAAATCAACTGCCACGGCTTACGCCAACGTCAAACTAAACATTAAAAGATTCGCCGCAGCCGCATTTATCTTTTTCGTTTGGGTTGTTAAATTTAAAGCCTTCGTTTAAGCCTTCACGACCAAAATCAAGCTCGGTACCGTCTAAATAGCTGAGACTTTTTGGGTCAACAAATACTTTTACGCCGTTGGACTCAAATAGTTGGTCTTCACCTTGTTGCTCGTCCACAAATTCAAGCTTATAGGCCATGCCGGAACATCCCGTCGTGCGCACGCCAAAGCGGATGCCTAGGCCTTTGCCACGCTTAACCATGTAGTTCTGCACATGTTTTGCTGCGCTGTCGCTTACGGTGATGGCCATGATTTAGGCCGCCTTAGCGATGGCAACATGCTTAGAACGATAGTCGGCGATGGCCGCTTTGATTGCATCTTCAGCCAATATCGAGCAATGGATTTTCACCGGTGGCAATGCTAATTCAGCCGCAATTTGCGTGTTTTTAATGGTGGCTGCTTCATCAATTGATTTGCCCTTAACCCACTCAGTAACAAGCGATGAAGATGCAATGGCCGAACCGCAGCCGTAGGTTTTAAACTTCGCGTCGGTAATAATGCCGTCGGCACCCACTTTAATTTGCAGCTTCATGACGTCGCCACATGCGGGCGCGCCGACCATGCCGGTGGCGATGCCTTCTTCGTCTTTACCGAAGGAGCCGACGTTGCGCGGATTTTCGTAGTGGTCTAAAACTTTTTCGCTATATGCCATGGTGATTCTCCTAAATTTACTAATACGGTTTAATGCGCCGCTACCTGAACGGCTGAGGGCCGACTTTAAGTGCTAATGCGCGGCCCATTGCACTGAAGATACATCAATGCCATCTTGATGCATCTCCCACAATGGCGACATCGCGCGCAGTTTGGCGATGCGTTGTTTGATCAAATCCACTGCAAATTCAATGTCTGCAACAGTGGTAAAACGCCCGATCGTAAAGCGAATTGAGCTATGCGCTAACTCGTCATTGCGGCCTAGCGCGCGCAACACATACGATGGCTCAAGCGACGCTGAAGTACAGGCCGAACCTGACGACACCGCTAGTTCTTTCACGCCCATAATCAATGATTCGCCCTCAACAAAATTAAAACTGATGTTAAGATTATGCGGCACGCGTTGATCCATATCGCCATTTACATATACTTCTTCAATGTCGCGAATACCGTTGTAAAGCTTATCGCGCAACATGCGAATGCGCTCGTTTTCAGTGGCCATTTCAAGGCGCGCTAATCTAAATGCTTCGCCCATACCAACAATTTGATGCGTAGCCAGCGTGCCCGACCGAAAGCCGCGTTCGTGCCCACCGCCGTGCATTTGCGATTCTAGGCGCACCCGTGGCTTGCGACGCACATACAAGGCACCCATGCCTTTTGGGCCGTATGATTTATGGGCAGAGAAGCTCATTAAATCTACCTTTAGCGCTTGTAAATCAACAATCACTTTACCAGTAGCTTGCGCTGCATCCACATGAAAAATAATTGGGTTTTTGCCCACTTCGCTACCCACGCCATTACGACAAATTTCACCAATTTCAGCAATAGGCTGAATCACGCCAATTTCATTATTCACCATCATGACGGACACTAAAATAGTGTCTGGGCGCAGCGCTTTTTTAAACGCCGCCATGTCAATCAAGCCATTTTCTTGCACGTCTAAATAGGTGGCTTCAAAGCCTTGGCGCTCCAGCTCACGCACGGTGTCAAGTGTTGCTTTATGCTCGGTTTTAAGCGTGATGATGTGCTTACCGCGCGGCTTGTAAAAGTTAGCGGCACCCTTCAACGCTAAGTTAATAGACTCAGTCGCGCCGGATGTCCAAACGATTTCTTTTTCGTCGCAATTCACCAGCGCCGCTACTTCAACGCGAGCGGCTTCCACCGCTTCTTCAGATTCCCAGCCGTACGCATGGCTGCGCGATGCAGCGTTGCCAAAATGCTCGGTTAAATACGGAATCATTTTTGCAGCCACACGCGGGTCAACCGGTGTGGTAGATGAATAATCGAGATAAATTGGAAGTTGTGTGTTCATGCTCATGTTCATTTCAACTACTGCCTCAATAAGGGTTTAGGCCAATAATGCTACTGAATAACTTGCTGCAACGCAGCTGTTTTCAAGACAGCCGATTTTTTAAATTTGGTTGGCATGGCCATAATTTGCGTTTCTGACGCCGTGGACAACGCTGCTGGATTGGCAAGGTCTGCTAAGGTCACGCTCTGCAAATAATTTTGAACGGTAAAATTTAAATTTTCCCAAAGCTGATGCGTCATGCAGCGTTTTTCGCCTAGGCAGTTTACTTTGCCACCGCATTGGGTGGAATCAATGGGTTCTTCAACTGACGTGATAATTTCGGCTACCGAAATACTTTGTGCGGGGCGACTTAATTTGTAGCCGCCTCCGGGCCCGCGCACGCTTTCAATCACACCGCCGCGTCGCAATTTGCCGAACAATTGCTCAAGGTAAGCTTGCGAAATATTCTGTCGCGTCGCAATCTGCGCCAAGGTCACCTGCCCGCGCGCAGAATGCACCACCAAATCGAGCATAGCGGTAACGGCAAAGCGACCTTTAGTGGTGAGTTTCATTTTGGTATTAACGCCGCGTTAGTTAAGACCAATATTATATCGTAAGTTGAGTAAATTACTCAAGTATTCCGCCTTTTTTACGCGGTTTTTGATCATTTCCCAGAAAATGTATTTTTTGGGCGGAAACGCCCTAAATTCGGGCGTTTTCGCACAAAAATAGCGGAACTGGGGGTGTTAGGCAAATAGCCTAGAGATCCCCTAATTTAGGACATCTCCCGCCTACCCTCGTTTTAACGCCAAATTGCACCGAAATTTCCACACCGTCACTATTTTGCAACAGACCACTCATTTACTTGTGCCAAATTACCTAATCACCCACCTAATTGGTAGTAAATTGGTATGATTGTCCGGACGTTAAATACCTTGTGCGCGCAGCTATTGGCGCCAACCAGTCAGCAGCACTAAAATTTATAACTTTCGGAGAAACATCATGGCATTTACGAGAAAGCCCCTAGCTGCCGCTGTCGCGTTAGCACTTTTTACCCTTGCCGCACCGGCAATATCCTTTGCCCAATCGGATGCAGCAACAACTGAAGCCGCCAAAAAAGCTGCTGAAGCCAAACGTAAAGCAGAAGAAGAAAAACAAAAAATTGACACCGTTACCGTAACTGGTATTCGCGGGTCACTGCAAAAAAGTATCGACGTAAAACGCGAAGCCGACACCAACGTGGAAGTGGTGACAGCCGAAGACGTCGGCAAAATGCCGGACAAAAATATTGCCGACGCGCTATCGCGTTTGTCGGGTGTAAACGTGCAATTCGGTGGCGCGCTAGCAATGGACGAAGCAGAGCGCGTATCCATTCGCGGCACCAGCCCAAACTTAAATTTAACCACCATCAACGGCCACGCCTTATCTTCTGGCGACTGGCACGTGGGCGACCAAGCAGGTTCAGGCCGCAGCGTAGGCTTCGGCTTAATGCCATCGCAGTTAATTGGCCAAGCTATTGTTTATAAAACGGGTCGCGCTGACATTACCGAAGGTGGCGTGGCAGGTACGGTCGATATTATTACTCGCAAACCGCTCGACTTCAAAAACCAGCTAACACGCGAACTCTCGCTAGGTTTTGTGCACGCTGATTTGCCGAAAAAAACTGATCCACAAATTAGCGCCTTGTTTAGCTGGAAGAGTGATGACAGCTCCTACGGCTTTTTGCTGCAAGCCTACAAAGAACAACGTCATTTACGCCGTGACGGCCAAGAGACTTTTGGCTTTAACTTCATTTCAGCGGCTGCAGCCAACAACGCTGGAAACCCAGCATTGGCGGGCTTGCGCTTGCCGGGTAGCTTAAATTCAGCGCTGTTTGAAGGCGAACGCAATCGAGAAGGCGGCTACATCGGCTTTCAAGTAAAGCCAAGCGCAGATTGGGATGTTAACGCCAGTATTTTCCGCACTACATTGAAGGCGGATAACTACAACAGCTCAGCATTTGCACTACCAAATACGTTGATTAACAACGGCTGGATTATCAAAAATCCGGTCATCCGCAACGACGTATTAGTAAGTGCCTCTCTTGAGCGTCCAGCTAATGCCGCCGCCACACAGCGTGTAATTGGCCTGCAGTTTGATCACAATTTGCGTGAAGCCGCAAATTCGCTTTCTAGCTTTTACGACGTAGAAGCCAAGTGGCGTGCGAGCGATGTGTTGACCTTTAAAGGCCGCGCTGGGCTAACCGAAGGCTTTGGCAAAACTGGTGGTCAGCCATCACTCACCTTTGGCATCATCAACCCTAACGTGTCATATAACATAAACGAAAATCGTCCAACGGATTACAAGGTAACTAACTCCGCGACGGGTGCTGCCATCAATTTAGCCGACATCAATAACTACGTGCAAATGAGCAATACTGGTGCGGGCGTATCGTCAACTGACAAAGAAAAATATTTGCATCTTGACGGCGAATACGCCCTAAATAAGGGCATTTTCACCACTGTGAAGTTTGGCATCCGTGCTGCTGAGCATCGTCGCGAGTATGAAGTAATTGCCGCACGCTTCAACGCGCAAGACGGTCCAACAGGACCGATCACACCGTCACCATTTGTGAGCGTTACCGGTGGATTGTTGCTCACCAATATTGTTGGCGCAAATATTCCACGACCATCTACATCGTACCCAAGCAATTGGTCATCCGGCTTGAGCGCTGACTTCCCTCGCGACTTGTTCCGTTTTAACTCGGGCATTTTGTCTGACTTCGCCAAGCAATACGTAAACTACGACAAAGTGCTCAATAAAACATGGAACGCTGGCTATACCGTGATTGAAAACAATCAAGCCGGTTATTTTATGACCGAGTTTGAATTGCCTTCGTTGAGCGGCAATATCGGCGTGCGTCCAGTTAAAACATCCGTGAAGTCAATAGCCTACCAAGCGCTGCCAAACGGCACCGCAGCCGGACAATGCGTACCGCTCCAGCCTTGCTCCGTACCCGGTGCCATTACGTCGTCACGGGTAGCTACTTACATACCGCAAACAGTGGAAACAACACACTCTACGGTACTTCCAAGCTTAAACTTGAAGTGGGATATCGCGCCTAAAGTAATTGGTCGTTTCTCCGTGAGCAAAACCTTGGGTCGTCCTAACTACAACGAGTTGGCAGGTGCGGTCACTTTAAACAACACCTTGCTTACCGGTACCACAGGCAATCCAAACCTAAAGCCCACAACCGCCACCAACATCGACACATCGTTGGCTTATTACTTCTCGAAGCGCGGTTATGTTTCGGGCAGCCTGTTCTCGCAAAACCTGAAAGACTACGTAAAACCGGGCGTTTCTAAAGTGGAGTTCTTCAACACCTCCATTGGCGCAAACTCTATTTACGATGTTACTTCTCGCATTGCATCTGATGCCAAATTAAAAGGTGTAGAACTTGCTGGCGAGTTGCCAATTGGAGCCGGTTTCGGCTTGAGCTCCAACTATACCTATGTAAATGGCAAGGACGCTCAAGGCATTCCATTCCTTGGCACATCCAAACACACCTTCAATATTTCTGGTTACTATGAAGACGACAAGTTTAGCGCGCGCCTATCTTGGAACCAGCGTAGCGATTATGCGATTGGCCTCGTGAATAATGCTGCTGGTAACGGCGCTATCGGCACGCATAACTACAAAGGATATGGTGGCCTTGCAGCATCGGTTAGCTATAGAATTACGCCGACCATTAGCGTGGTGTTAGACGGAACCAACCTCACCAATCCAGTTCGCAGCACTTTCTTCGTAAACGAAAGCGCACCCGGCTACTGGCATGAAAGCGGTCGTCAATACTTCTTGACTATCCGTGGTAAATTCTAAGCGTAATCGCTACTGAAATAGAGTAAAACATGGGGCGCTTTATGCGCCCTATGTTTTTTAATGCCACCGAAGGATGATATGAAAAACCACAAATTTATACCGGTTGACGAGCTGAAGATGCCCGAATATAGGGCGTCTTCAGGCACTATTTTCGCCGCTGTACTACTCACTAGCGCGGCCTTATTGCTAAGTGCCTGTGTCGCGCCGCCAGTGTCGGATGCGCTGGTTGCCACAACCGCAACAGTGACTCCCGCCAGCATCACACCCGTCACCGACGCCCTCCCTTACACCGTAGAAAAACTCACCCAACCCGGCCCCGTTATCGCTTACGTCGCCAAAATAAACATCGCTGATCCACGCACAAAAATTATCGTCGCACTCACCGATGATCGTGACCCCGATGGCGTGGGACCAGCGGTGGGGCAGTTATCTACCGTGTCCGATGCCGCCGCAAAGCACAATTTTCATATCACCATGAACGCCAGCTTTTTTGCCGCACCAGTTGCACGACCGTACTTAGATAAAAATATCCGCTACTTCGTGGGCAACGGCGCGAACCCAGTGGGTTGGCATGTGGCTAACGGCAAGGTGATTACCGCACCGATTAACGACAAACTACGCGCGACAGTCATGGTGCACACCAATGGCAAAATTACCTTGGCCAACAACGTAAAAGAGATGCCGACCGATATCGCCTATGCCGTAAGCGGTAACGCGATGCTGCTGGAAGCCGCAGCCATTCTGCCAAAAGCCACCGACACCGTACGCGCACCGAGGAGCGCTGTAGGCATTAGCGCTGATGGTGCCACGCTCATGTTAGTGGCTGTAGATGGCCGTCAGACGGGCTATTCGGTGGGTGCATCGCTTTACGAGTTAGCGGTCATCCTGCGTAACTTGGGCGCGCACGATGCGGTAAATCTCGATGGCGGCGGCAGTACCGCAATGGTGTTAAAAGATGAAGCCACGGGTGTGTTTGGGCTGCTCAATCAACCGTCCGACGGCAGCGCCAATAAGTTTCCACAGCGGGTGGAGCGTCCCGTGGTGGATGTGATTGGGGTGAAAATTTTAGGGCGGTAATGCCTTGAAGATGCCCTATTATAGGGCGTCTTCAAGCACCAAATTGATTACTAAATACTCACCGTATAGTCCGTTTTAAACACATCCCCCGCCCGCAAACTAATTACACTTGGCTTTTTATTGAGCGCTTCGCTGGCGTCGGCATCGTCATCAAAACCATGCCACGGCTCAATACACACGTAAGGCGCACCGGGCTTTGCCCATATGCCTAAGTGTGGGCAGCCGCCTAGGTGCATGGTCACCCGCGTGGCACCGCTGCGGTGCGCGAGGCGCAGGGCGCGCGAGCGAATGTGCTTAAAAATAAGCGCGTCTTCGTCAAAAATTGTGGACGATAAATCTAGGCGTCGATCAAAACGCAGTGGCAGCGCGATGGGCTTGGTGGCGAGCAACTTGCCGTCTAATTTATAGCATTCGTTGGCTTCAGGTTTTGAAAACTCGATAAAGTAGTCTTCAAGGGTTGCGTCTTCCAGCGGTAACCGAAATGCAGGGTGTGAGCCAATAGAAAAATACATCGCGCCGTGACTTAAGTTTTCTACCGTGTAATGGACATTTAGTGTGCTCATGAATAAGCTAAACGTAACGGTAAGTACAAAGTCAAACGGGTAAATTTGCTTAGTTTGGGCGTCAGCACGCAGGCAAAAAATAGCGCTATCAGCCGTGCTAGCTTCAAGCTTGAACTTTGCGGCGGCAGCAAAGCCGTGAGTGGGAAATAGGTAATATTGCCCCTCATGCAAATAGCCCGCATTTTTCATGCGGCCAACGAAGGGAAACAAAATTGGCGCGCTACCAACCCAAAAGGCGGGATCACGCTGCCAAATATATTCATCGTCACGGTCGACGCGCCGCAAGCTGCGCAGCTCTGCGCCTAAGCTTGCCACTTGGCACGAAATGTGACTATTTTGTAGAGTAAGTTCCACGGCTATTCACGCGACCAGTAACGTATGTGCAATTGACGGGGTACACCCAACGAACATTATTATACCGTGGTCAAGTGACCAATCGTAAAGTAACACTGCAGTTCACATTCGCGTCACCAATAGCAGGTTCGCCAAAAACGCGATGCCACCCGGACGCGCTGAACGCATTTAAAGCACCCAACGCGCCACAACCGGTAGCAAAATCGCCCCTAAAATCGCGTGCAGCCCCATGCCTAAGCTGGCGTATGCGCCCGCGCGCGGGTCGACCGAATAGGCGCGCGCCGTGCCGATGCCGTGCGCCGCCACCCCCACCGCAAAGCCGCGCACCGCCCAATCCTTGATGCCTAAGAAGTTTAGTAAGGGTGTGGCCACCAAGGCTCCGATAATGCCGGTAGAAACGGTAAAAATAGCGGTGAGCGTGGCCGAACCGCCCGCCTGTTGCGATATCGCCATGGCGATTGGTGCCGTGACTGATTTCGGCAATAGTGAAGCCACCATTGCCGGTGGCGCGTCAAACAGTCGTGCAACCGACACGGCCACCAATACCGATACCGCACCACCTAAAAACATGGCCACCATTAATGGCACGGCCTGCGCCGCTAGTTCCTTCCACAATCGCGCCAGCGGAATCGCCAACGCCACAGTGGCCGTACCCAACAAAAAATGCACAAACTGCGCACCTTGAAAATAAGTTTGGTAATCGGTTTTAGTAATAGTGAGCGTGGCAATAATCATGCAGATAGCGATGAGTACTGGGTTGGCCAGCGGATGCTTATTGGTGCGCTGATAAATTGCGTCCGCAATTAAATAGGCCACCAAAGTGAGCGTAAGCCCAAATAACGGCGTGGCCGATAAATACACCCAAATTTCGGCTAGGCTGGGTATGCCTTGCGGTACGCCTGCTGATGTTTTCATGGTGCTTTAGCCTTGCGTTTGTCCGCGCGCGCTGCCGCCGTTGCCACCAGCCACCGCAGGCACAATGCGGTCGTGGTGATAGCCGCTATCGTGCTTAAAATAATCGCTAAAGTCCACGCCAATACCGACTGCTGCAGCGAGCTTGCATAGAGCATTACGCCCACCGCTGCCGGTATAAAAAACACGCTTAAATTAGCCAGTAATCCATCCGCAGCTTGGGCAATGGCTGGCTCGATTTTTTTGCGTGCGATTAAGAAAACCAGCAGCAACACCATGCCCAACACCGGCCCTGGCACCACGCCGCGGGTGAAGTGCGCGACCACTTCACCGATGGACTGAAACACCAATAACACCGCCACGCCTTTTAGCACTATCGCGCTCCAAACATCTTACTTACTTTACCAATGGCCGAATCGCCGAAAAACCACCATCTAGCGCCCAAATTTGACCAGTAATACGCGCGGCCTGCGGCGCTATTAAATAGCCAATTAATTCCGCTAATTCTTCAGCGGTGCCAATACCGCCCAATGGGTATTGCTTAGCCGCTCCCTCGCGCATGGGCGCAGATGAAATAAATTTAGCCACGGCGGGCGTGTCCATCATGCCGGGTGCCACCGCGTTGACGCGAATGCCACTGCCTGCGTAAGTGGCCGCAGCCGAACGTACCAGCGCTTCAATGCCGCCTTTAGCCGCCGCTACGGCTTCATGATTTGGCGTGCCAATGCGCGCGGCCACGGTGGACACCATCACCACCGCACCGGGCTTTTGCACGGCGCGAGCAGCGTCGATAAAGCCTTGTAAGGTGAAAAATGCGCTATCTAAATTTGCCGCCAAACAGGCGCGATATTGCTCAGCCGTGGTGCGATGTAACGGCGCTATAAACGCTTGTCCCGCGCAATGCACCAGCGCATCAGCGTGCAAACCAGCGTCTTTTAAGCGGGTAAACACCAAGGCCGCGCCTTCGGGTGTGGACACATCGGCTTCAATGCAAATTGCAGCGTCGGGAAAACCAGCAAGCCGTGCGCCATCGCGGCTCACCATCGCTACCGTGGCACCGGCACGTTGTACGGTTTGCATTACGGCGCGGCCTAGGCCACCGGCGGCACCTGTGATTAAAACTAACTGGGGTGTTGCGTTTGAAGTCAAATTTGGGGTCGAAGCAGTCATTACAATATTTGCCTTTCTGGGCTGTGGGTAATTGGCGTTACGTGGTACATTTTACCTATCATCAACCAGACGCGCGCTTTGTGTAATTTACTCGTCGCGTAGGCAATAATTTTAGGAGCAAAATAATGGGCAAAATATTGATGTGGTTAGTGGCAGCCATTGCCGGTTTCTTTTTTTATAAAGCGGTAAAAGCACGCAAAAATGCCGATGAAAATAGCGGCAACGCGCGCGGCATGGAAAACCAAAATGCCGATAAGTCTCAGCTTGACGGCAAATCTAAAACTGAAGCCATGGTGCTTTGCGGCGTGTGTGGCGTGCATTTACCGGCGTCTGAAAGTATGACGATAAATAACATCATCTCCTGCAGCACTTTAAACGCATGCAGCAACAAGCGCGGCTAGCGAGTGAGCAAAAGCAACACCATTTCTAAGCGTGCAGGTTACGCATTTTTAGACGCTGACTGGACCCATCAAGCCGAAGACTTGCGGCAGGGCGTGACGCGCCAAGCCAATTTATTTGGTGCGCTGATTACTTTTTGCTGGCTACGTTTAGCGCTTTCATTGGTGCTGTGCGCCGCGTTTTGGGGCTTTGCAAGGCATCAGTTCTTCGGATTTTATGAGCCAAAAATAGCTGCAGGTGTGCTCATTAGCTACGTTATTTTTAGCGCGGGCGCGCTCGTACTCGCGCGCCAGCAAGGCATTTCGATGCAGCTTCAGCTGCTGGTACAAGTGATTGCGGATGTGGCAGCCATTGTGCTGCTGATGTTTGCGTCCGGCGGCGTACGTTCAGGCATTGGCTTGTTGTTGCTGGTTACCTTGGCCGCAGCGGGTTTAATTAGTCGTGGCCGCATGGTGTTCTTTAATGCGGCACTTGCAGCCCTTGCGGTGCTGTACGAACAGACGCACCAAATGCTGTTTTACAACGCGCTTTTTTCTGATTTTTTTCAAAGTGGATTACTAGCAGGTAGCTATTTTGCGATTGCTGCGCTGGGCTACACCTTGGCCAAATATGCCAGCGGTGCCGAACAAATAGCGCAAGAACGCGGCGTTGATTTAGCTAACTTAGCGCAAATAAATGCGTTGGTTATTCGCGATATGCAAGACGGCTTTTTAGTCGTGGATGCGCAAGGCAATATTGTGCAGCACAATTCTAAATGCGAGGCGCTGGTAGGCAGTATTTCGAGCGAGATGCGACCCAGCTTAAACGATGCGGTGCCCCAATTGGCGCAGTTCTACAAAGACTGGCAACAAGACCGCAGTCAAATATTTCCGGTCATCCGCAGCAATCGTACGCAGAAAGAAATTCAAGTGCGCTTTGTGGCGATTGGCTCTGTCGATCTGCGTTTGGTTGACAGCCCAGAAATCGCCAGCGGCAACGTGTTGCCATCGCCCACCGTGATATTTTTAGAAGATGCGGGGCGCATTCGCGCGCAGGCGCAACAGCTTAAATTAGCCGCGTTAGGCCGCCTGACAGCTAACATCGCGCACGAAATTCGCAACCCACTTTCTAGCATCAATCATGCGGCAGAACTGTTGCAAGAAGATGTGGGGAGAAGCCAAGACGACATACGCCTGCTGAGCATTATTCGCGATAATAGTTTTCGGCTGGATCGCATGGTGCAAGAAGTGCTGTACTTAAACCGTCGCGACCGCGCCCACCCCGAAACCATTGAACCGCGCGCCTGTTTAGAATTATTTTTACGCGATTTTTGCGCAAATGAAAAAACCGATGCCGCCCGTTTTGACCTGCAAATCACCACCACCCAAAATATTTTATTCGACCGCAGCCATCTTGACCAAGTGCTGTGGAATTTAGTGCGCAATGCCTCGCGCTATGCCGACGGCAAACCCGGCGCGGTGCGCGTGATTATGCGCGTCAACGCCAATCAAAGTGTTGAAGCTACCCAGCAAAGTGCCGAGCTATTGGTGTGCGACAATGGTGCAGGCGTAGCGGCAGATACTATTACGCATTTGTTCGAGCCCTTCTTCACCACCGACAGCCAAGGCACTGGCTTGGGGCTGTATGTGGCGCGCGAATTAAGCGAAGTAAATGGCGCAGCGCTCGATTATTTAGCCGTACCGGAACGCGATGCATCGTTAGGCGAAGGCGGTTGCTTTCGGCTCACGCTACAGATCGCCTCATAAAAAATATCATTTTACGTTGAACATCTCATGACCAAGCACGTACTTGTAGTTGACGATGAAAAAGACATCCGCGAGCTGTTGGTGCTCACCTTGAGCCGCATGGGCATTGAAGCCGATACGGCGGCCAATTGCCAAGAAGCCTTTGCGCGCATCAGTGAGCGCAGTTACGATTTATGCTTAACAGACATGCGTTTGCCCGATGGCGATGGCATGCAAATCGTTGACTATATCGCAAAAAATTCAGGCAACACACCAGTAGCGGTTATCACCGCTTACGGCAGCACCGATAATGCTGTAGCCGCCCTAAAAGCGGGTGCCTTCGACTATTTAGCCAAGCCAATTCAGCTTAAACAACTACGTGATTTAATTAGCTCGGCACTCAGTTTGCCGCGTCCCTCATCCGCTGCGCCAGCGGAGGCTGCGCCGCGTCGCGCCACCGTAAATAAACCTGCACCAGTAGTCGCGCTTGGCCCGCAGCTGATCGGCGAATCTGCGGCCATCGTGAAGGCGCGCGATTTAATCGCCAAGCTCGCGCGCAGCCAAGCCCCCGTGTACATTGCAGGCGAATCGGGCAGCGGTAAAGAAGTGGCCGCGCGCTTGATCCACAGCGCGTCATCGCGCCGTGACGCGCGCTTTGTGGCAGTGAACTGCGGCGCGATTCCAGAAAACTTAATGGAAAGCGAATTTTTTGGCTACAAGCGCGGCGCGTTTACCGGTGCTGATTCTGAGCGCGAGGGCTTTTTACATGCGGCAGACGGCGGTACTTTATTTTTAGATGAAGTCGCTGATTTACCACTGACGATGCAGGTAAAACTGCTACGCGTAATTCAAGACAAAAAAGTGCGCATGCTGGGTGAAACGAATGAAAAAACCATCGATTTCCGCATCATCTGCGCTACCCACAAAAACCTTGCCAGCAAAGTAGCGGCTGGCGAATTTAGGCAAGATTTATTTTATCGCTTAAACGTGATTGAGCTTAAAATGCCCGCGCTGCGTGAAATAAGCGATGATTTACCCATCATGATCGAACAAGTGCTCGCACGCTTAGCTGCCCAAGCTGCTATGCAGCTACCGACGTTGGATGCATCCGCACAAACCGCGTTGCGCCGCTACGACTATCCCGGCAATGTACGTGAGCTAGAAAATATTTTAGAACGCGCTTTAGCCTTGTGTGATGGAACCACTATTTTCGAGCAAGACCTGCACCTGCAACCGGGGCATGATGCGCCTACAAATAGTAGCGATGTGGCCAATACGGAACCTGCAACATCCAACAAACTCACGATGCCGCTACACGATTACCTTGACCGCATCGAGCGCGAACAAATTATGAAAGCGCTGGAAACAACTGAAAATAATCGCACCCAAGCCGCACGGGTTTTGGGTATTACTTTTCGGTCACTGCGCTATCGCTTAACCCGTTTAGAAATAGACTGAAGACGCCCTACTATAGGGCATCTACAGCCTATCATTTATTTAGAAATTTACCATGAATACACCATCTGCTGACACCACTTACCACGCGCTGTTGCGCCACGTACTCGATCACGGCGTAGACAAAGGCGACCGCACCGGCACGGGCACACGCTCGGTTTTTGGCTATCAAATGCACTTTGACTTGAGCACCAATTTCCCGATGCTCACCACCAAAAAACTGCATTTAAAATCAATTGTGCATGAGCTACTTTGGTTCTTGGCGGGTGACACCAATGTCGCTTACCTGAAACAAAACGGCGTTTCAATTTGGGACGAATGGGCGGATGCGCGAGGCAATTTAGGCCCCGTATACGGCCACCAATGGCGCAGCTGGGCAGCACCCGATGGCCGCGTGATTGATCAAATTACGGATGTGATTGCGCAAATTAAAAAAGACCCAAATTCACGGCGCTTAATCGTATCCGCGTGGAACCCCGCAGACATTCCCGCCATGGCGTTAGCGCCCTGCCATGCGCTGTTTCAGTTTTATGTAGCCGATGGCAAATTATCGTGCCAGCTCTACCAGCGCAGTGCCGACATATTTTTGGGCGTGCCGTTTAATATCGCCAGCTACGCCTTACTCACCCAAATGGTGGCGCAGGTGTGCGGTTTGCAGGCGGGTACGTTCGTGCACACTTTGGGCGATGCACACATTTATTCCAACCATTTTGATCAAGTGGCCACGCAATTAGCCCGTGAGCCGAAAGCCGCGCCCATCATGCGTTTGCAGCCTAATGTAAAAGATATTTTTAGCTTCAAATTTGATGATTTTGCACTAGAAAATTACGATCCGCACCCCGGCATTAAAGCCCCCATCGCGGTATAAATAGTATGCAAATCGCCCTAATTGCCGCCATGGCAAAAAACCGCGTCATCGGCATCAACAACACCATGCCGTGGCACTTGCCCGATGACTTTGCGCACTTTAAACGCTTAACGCTTAATCACCCGATTATCATGGGGCGTAAAACCTTTGAGTCCATCGGGCGGCCATTGCCGTCACGACGGAACATGGTGATTAGTCGCAACGTAGATTTTAAAGCGACGGGTGTTGAAATATTTAGCACGCTGGAGGCCGCAATTTCTGCTGCAAATATTCCTGAAGATTCCCTAAATACGGGCACCTCCAAGGCATCAATAGATACTGTTTTTATTATTGGAGGTGCCACGCTGTACGCGCAGGCGCTACCGTTAGCCCAGCGTTTATACCTAACTCAAGTAGATGCCGAAATTAACGGCGATACGTGGTTTCCAGAAATTGATTTAACGCAGTGGCGCGAATCCAGCCGCGCGCATCATGCGAGTGACGCGCGACATGCGTATGCGTTTGATTTTGTGGAAATGGTGCATCATGCATTCACTTTCCCTACAGCCGACATGGGACTACCGTTGGTAGATTTGACAAAAGCGTTTGCGTTGGCGAGCCAATTAGAAGACGAAGGTACACTCGCAAAACTGGCGAAAGATCGTTGAAGACATCTTCTAGTTTTGGACTAACCCGTACAATACAGAATTCTGTATAATAATATTATGAAAACGACACTCGATATCAACGATGTATTGCTCGCAAACGCCAAGTCGTTCGCAGCGCAACAGCGCACAAGCCTAACAAAGCTAATTGAGGAGGGCTTAGCGCTTAGGCTACGCCCTTCAGCAATCAATAAGGTGCATCCAAAAATAAACATTCCCGTGTTTAAAGGCGGCAGCGGCATGGCCAAAGGGATAAATCCGTGCAGCAATAAGTCTATATTGGATGCTGCTGACCGTGACGCCTGATGTCAATATTTTGCTCGCAGCTTCTAGGGATGATCACATTCACCACCGCACTGCTTTCGAGTGGCTAAGAAATACACTTGAGGCCACCAGCAATGGCGTCACGCTGAGATTGTTTCCATTCGTTATCGCAAGCTTCCTGCGTTTAACTACGAATAAAAAAATATTTCCCATCCCAATGTCGACACAGGAAGCCATTGCGTTCATCGATGCTATTCTTGCCGTTCAAGGCGCAGAATTGGTTGCGGTTGGGCACGAGTGGCAGACGATGCGTCAGATTTGTCTAGACCAAAACCTTACTGGTGACGACATTCCCGATGCGTGGCTCGCGGCGAGCGTAACTGCTCTAGGCGAACATTTAGTTACTTTCGACGCTGACTTTAAAACACTTCTCAAGCGCTCGCAACTTACATTGCTCAAGGGCTAGCACCCCTATCCACTATTCCCTTATCCACTATTCCTAAGGCCCGCCGCCACCCCGTTAATCGTCAAGTGCAATGCCCGCTGCGTGCGTTCGTCGGCTTGGCCTTTTCTGTATTGGCGCAGCAGCTGAATTTGCAGGTGATTAAGCGGATCAAGATACGGAAAGCGATTGCGGATGCTGCGCGCCAACGCAGGGTTATCTTGCAGGAATTTTTTATGGCCGGTGATGGCTTGTAATATCGCGACGGTCTTATTCCACTCATCGGTAATTTGCCCGAAGATGCGCTTGGATAGCGCCGCATCGGGCACTAGGTCGGCGTAGCGTTGGGCGATGCCGAGGTCAGTTTTTGATAGCACCATGTCCATATTACCCAATATGGTTTTAAAGAATGGCCAATCGACGGCCATGCTTTTTAGCATCGCTAACCGCGCGTCCTTTTCAGCGGCATTTTCGTCCAGCCATGCTTGTACTGCGCTGCCAAAACCGTACCAGCCCGGCAAGGCAATCCGCGCTTGACTCCAGCTAAATACCCACGGAATGGCGCGCAAATCTTCAATCGCCAATGAGGGTTTTCTGGACGCGGGGCGGCTGCCAATGTTGAGGCCAGCAAGCTCGTTAATCGGCGTGGCGCCACGGAAAAAATCAACAAAGCCCGGTGTTTGATACACCAACTTTTGATACGCTTCAAACGAGGCTTGCGACAACCCCGCCATCACGTCTTCCCACTGCTTTGGCGTTTCTTTGTGTGCAGCGTCTACATTTTTATCTAAAAAAGCACCAAGCATGGTGGCCGACACCATAATTTCAAAGTTACGGCGACCGAGCTCAGGATTGGCGAATTTAGCCGAAATAACTTCACCCTGTTCTGTCAGTCTCAACCCACCGCCAACACAGCCTGCAGGCTGTGCCAAAATGGCTTCAAACGTGGGTCCGCCACCTCTGCCGACGCTTCCACCACGACCGTGGAAAATCCGAATCGTCACGCCGCTGGCAGCGCTCAATGCCGCTAACTCTTTTTGTGCGCGATAAAGTTCCCAATTGGCGGTGAGATAACCGCCATCTTTATTGCTATCCGAATAGCCCAACATGATTTCTTGTTGGTTCGCTTGCGCAGAAATCAGGCTGCGGTACAGCGGATGCGCAAAGGCGTCACTCATGACGCGCTGTGCCGCACGTAGGTCCGTGATGGTTTCAAATAGAGGCACAACACCGAGCGCGATGGTTAAATTGCCGTCATCTGCGCGATGACTTAAGCCAGATTCTTTTTGCAACAACGCTACTTCTAATAAATCACTTAACGATTCGGCTTTAGAAATAATGGCTTGGGTGATTGCGGCGTCTCCATACATTGCGCGCACCTGCGCTGCCGCCCGGAAAATTGCCAGCTCCCCAACCGAGACTTCGCTATAACTAAAATCAGGAATAAATAGCGGACGGGGGTTTTGAATTTCGCGGCTTAGCACTGCAATTTTAGCCGCTTCCGACAACGCCAAATAATCCGCCTCTACCGCTGCCGCTTTCAATAATTCCGCAATCACCACTTCATGCACAGCGGCATTTTGGCGCAGGTCAATCGTGGCGAGGTGGAAGCCAAACACTGCCACCGCGCGCCGCAGGCGGGAGATCCGACCTTCCGCTAAACCATTCACCGAATGAGAACGGAGTGAGGCCATAATCACATCCAAATCGGCCAATACTTCTTGCGCGTTGGCATAGGCCTCAAGCTGTAGAACCGCGCTCCTAGCGGGTTCCCGACCGGTTAGCGTGACATAACTTGCGGCCATGCGTGCGTACATGCCGGTGATGGCTTGGCGATAAGGCTCGTCTTGACGGAAGATTGATGTGTCACCAGCACGTTGGGCTAAGGCCAAAAGCTCTGGTGTTGGCGTGACCAAGCGCGACGACATAGAAAGCTCAGCGCCCAAGGCATGTAGCTCAGCCAAATAATGGTCAAGTGCCACGGTACATTGCCGCCGAATAGCTTCGTTCAGCGAACTTGCCGTAACGAATGGATTGCCATCACGATCGCCGCCAATCCATGAACCCATGCGAAAAAATGGCGGTAAGTTGTCGGCTTCAAGTGCGTGTTCCAACGCGGCATACACCGCTGGAATTACTTCTAAAAACGTGGAGCGATAGAAGCTTAGTGCATTATCAATTTCATCAATTACGCGCAGTTTAGTTAATCGCAACATCGCTGTTTGCCACAGCTGCAATATAGTGCGATACAGCGCCGCTTCTAGCTCTGCAGCTTCATCAGGATCAAGATTTAGCTGCTCCATTTGCGCCAAAATTGCCGACACCTCGCGCTGGCAATCAAGAATACTTTTGCGCTGCACTTCGGTCGGGTGCGCAGTCAACACTGGACTTACGTTGGCTTCGCCAATCCAACTTAAAATTTCTTTCGGCGCAACACCGCGCGCAGTGAGCACCGCCATGGCATGCTTCAAACTGCCCGCCTGTGGCGGCGATCCAGAGATTCTGTGGGCGCGGCGGCGGCGATTTTGTTGCCTATCTTCAGCCATATTGGCGAGAATTGAAAAATAGCTAAAAGCGCGAATCACGCTCAAAGTATCGTCAACGGATAAATTTTCAAGCTCGCGCTCAAGGTCTACCTGCGAGCGTTGATGCGTCGGCGTTAGGCTACTATCTTCACCATCGGCGCTCCGATGAAACGCCACCGCAAGCTGGCGAATATGCTCGGTTTTAGCAAACACCGCGTCACCTGAAACACTGCGGATCGCATCACCAAGCAGCTTGCCCAGCAGGCGGGTTTCGGTTTTTAGTTGCACGTCGTTGGCGGTATCATTCATTGAAGCATTCCTGTTTAAATTTTGAAAACTACCTAGCAGCCTGTCTGACTATGGCTAAATCGGCTCAAAATCCGCCAGCGCGACCCATATTTCACCTATTTTTGAGTCAATATGCTCGATATTGACGTAAAAAATAGGCAAAAATCTGGCTCGGCGCAGCCAAATTTTGATTCCGATTGCCACAGTCCGACAGGCTGCTAGGGTCGCAAGCGTGCCATGAGCGCACGAGTCGAGCCATCAAACTGCGCATCTTCGCCTGATGCCAGCGCACGCTGCACATCCAGCGCTACCACCTTGCCCAGCTCCACACCCCATTGATCGAATGAGTTCAAGCCCCAAATTACGCCCTGTACAAACACTTTATGCTCGTACAGCGCCACCAATGCGCCGAGCGCTTTGGCGTCAAGCTGCGGCAGCAAAATAGTGTTGCTAGGCCGGTTACCGGTGAAGGTGCGGTGCACGCTTAAGGTATCGAGCTTTGCCGCCGCAACGCCTATTTTCTCAAGTTCAGCACGCACTTGGCCCGTTGATTTACCCATCATGAGCGCGTTGCTTTGGGCCAAGCAATTGGCAACGAGCAAATCGTGGTGCACTCCTAAATCGTGTGTCGATTTAATGGGCAAAATAAAATCAGCCGGAATAAGTTCAGTGCCTTGGTGCAGCAATTGATAGAAAGCGTGCTGTCCATTGGTGCCCGGTTCACCCCAAATAATTGGTCCTGTGGCATAGCTCACCCACTTGCCATCCATCGTCACAGACTTACCGTTGCTCTCCATATCTAACTGCTGCAAATAGGCTGGAAAGCGGCTTAAATGCTCGCTGTAGGGCAATATCGCTACACTGGGTGCCGCATAAAAATTACGATACCACACGCCTAATACAGCCAGCACCACTGGCATATTTTGTGCTAACGGTGCTTCGCAAAAATGCGTGTCCATCGCTTCGGCACCAGCCAAAAATTCATTAAAAATTTCCGCACCAAAACTCACGGCAATCGCCACACCAATCACCGACCACACCGAATAACGCCCGCCTACCCAATCCCAAAAACCGAACATATTATTGGTATCAATACCGAACGCCGCCACGGCTTTTCCGTTGGTAGAAACCGCTGCAAAGTGCCTAGCTACGGCACTCTCCGGCGCACCAGACCTTAGAAACCAAGCTCTGGCCGATTGCGCATTGGTCATGGTTTCGATGGTGGTAAAAGTTTTAGACGCCACAATAAACAGCGTGGTTTCTGGCGGCGCCATTTTAAAAATATCATCGATTGCTGCACCATCAATATTGGCCACAAAATGCACTTTTGGGCTATTGGCATCGCGATGTGCTTTAAGTGCTTCGCACACCATGCGCGGCCCAAGGTCAGAGCCACCAATGCCGATATTGACGACATCAGTTATGCGCTTACCGGTATGTCCAAGCCATGCGCCCTCGCGCACGGCAGTCGCAAAGGCCAACATGCGCGCGCGTTCGAAGCGTATGCCCTCTAAGATATTCGCGCCGTCTAGTTCAAGCGTCGCCACTTTGCTGTTGCGCAAGGCCGTGTGCAATACGCTGCGGCCTTCAGTTTCGTTAATTGCAGCACCGGCAACCATCGCGTCCCGCCATTCTTCAACACGCGCTTCACGCGCTAAGCCCATCAGCAAATTCATGGTTTGCGCATTCGCCCGATTTTTAGAATAATCCAAAAATAACCCAGCGCCTTCAACGCTAAATTGCTGCGCGCGATCTTCGTCGCCTGCAAAATAATCAGCTATATGATGATCATTTACCACATCGAAATGGGCTGCCAAAGCCTGCCAAACGGGCGTTTGCGGAAGTTGTTGCGCGTTTTGTGGTGCTTTAATGTTGGACATATAAATTATCGTCTAGTCTACGTTCGGAAATAACTTGTTTGGCGCGTTTTAATTTACTGCTTAATGCGGGCCCACGAATCACTGCCACCCCAACTGACAGCGTATCAATCAACGCCAAGTGCACCATGCGCGATGTCATCGGCGTGTACACATCTAAATCTTCGGGCACATCCGCCACTAAATGCACGGTGGCCAATTGCGCGACCGGCGAGCCACTCGGCGCAATCGCCACAATAGCCGCGCCAGATTCGCGGGCAATTTCAATGCTACGAATTAAGTCGATTGTGCGGCCACTACCGGATATCGCCACCACGACGTCCCCTGCACCCAAAAGAGATGCCGCCATCGCATGCACATGCGGGTCTGCGTAAGCCACAGCAGGCACGCCCAACCTAAAAAACTTGTGCTGCGCATCCATCGCCACAATGCCAGAATTACCCAAGCCATAAAATTCAATGCGCTTGGCGTCCGCCAGCAATCGCGTAGCACGCTGCAAAGCCTGCGGGTCAAGATGATTACGCACTGTCATTAGGGCTGCGATAGTGCGGTCAAATACTTTTGCGCCAACGTCCGCCATCGAATCATGTGGGTTCACGTCACGATGCACAAAGGGCACGCCGTTGGCCAAACTTTGCGCCAAGCGCAGCTTAAAATCCCGATAGCCACTGAAGCCCGCAGCACGGCAAAAACGCGCAATGGTGGGCTGGCTTACTCCCGCTTTTTCGGCTAATTCAGGGAACGATAAATCAATAACTAGGTTCGGATGACGCATGACGAAGCGGGCTACTGCTTGCTCCGATGGGCGTAACTTATCAAGTAGCGACGCTACCCGATCAAGCAACGCAGAAGGCACATGCGCAGCAGGCTTGATCGCATCAGCGCGCGCGGATGCACTCCCTTTTGCACTCGGCGTGCTCGGTGTTGCATTCAAAATTTTTGCGCTTTTTGCCATGCGATTCTAATAAAAATTAAGCCGACCAATAGACTGAAACGGGTACACTGTGTTGCCGAAGAACCGCACCAATAGGGGCGCTTAAGGGATCCAAGTTAGCGATAGCACGCTCATAAACTTCGCGCTTTGCGCGACCCTGAATCAGCAATGCAATCTGCTTGCTGTGCAAGAGCGCTGGCAAATTAAAGCTAATACGTGCATGGGGTGCAGTGAGCGGCTGCATACTTACCAGCGCAGGCGCGGCGCTAGTATCCATTGCTGCCGCCAAGCCGATTGCACCGGGAAACAACGATGCGGTATGGGCGTCATCGCCCATGCCCAGCACTACAAAATCAAAAGGCTGTGCAAGCTTTGCCACAGCTTGCCAACGTTCAGCTAAGCTGCCGTCAGGTGCGATGCCATCGGCCTTCAACGGCACAAACTGCGCGGCTTTCGCGGCATGTTGCAACAGCTCGGCACGTACTAAACGCTCGTTACTGTCAGCGCTGTCAGGCACTACCCAACGCTCGTCGGCCAGCGTGACGCCAACCTGCGGCCAAGGTAGTTGCTGCGTTGCTAGCGCGTTAAAAAACGCGATCGGGCTACGACCACCCGACACCACCAGCGAAGCCCGACTGCGTGCCGCACAGCCGTCGTGTAATGCCGTTGCGGCGTCGCGCGCTAGCGCCGTGGCGGCGGAAGCGGGCGAATCAAAGGTATGAAACTTATTTGCCATAGTCTATTGCCATAATTGTTCTACTCAACGCCTAAAAGAGAAATTTTCACTATTATTCCATTGTGCGGGTAGCGCTTGTAGTTTGTCAACACGCACTAAGGTTCTTGGCAGCAACTTCACTAGTTTAGCCCAATAAACGCAATAAAAATCTAAAAAAGTACAAAAAACAACCCATTTTTAGCAAAAAGCTATGTAGAATTACTACATCAAATTTTATTATTTAAGAAAGCGAACCATCATGGTGCATAAAGTTCTTGCTGAAGTTACATCCAGAATCGTCGCGCGAAGCAGTAACAGTCGCGGCGCTTATTTGCAACGCGTTGAGGGCGCAAAGCGCACTGGCGCAATGCGCGGCAATATTTCATGCACTAATTTGGCGCATGCTTTTGCGGCTGAGCAGCCTAGCGATAAGTTGGCGCTACGCGAAATTAAACAACCTAATTTAGCCATTGTGTCGTCGTATAACGATATGTTGTCCGCCCACCAGCCGCTCGCCGCTTTCCCCGCCATCATCAAAGCCGCAGCACGCCGTGCCGGTGCCACCGCGCAGTTTGCTGGCGGCGTGCCCGCCATGTGCGATGGCGTAACGCAAGGCCAGCCAGGCATGGAGTTATCGCTGTTCTCCCGCGACGTGATCGCGATGTCTACCGCCATCGCCTTATCTCACAATATGTTTGACGGCGTGCTGGCCTTAGGTGTGTGTGACAAAATTGTGCCGGGCTTGCTCATCGGCGCGCTGCAATTTGGGCATTTGCCCACGGTGTTTGTGCCTGCAGGGCCGATGACATCGGGTTTATCGAACGACGACAAAGCGAAAATTCGCCAACAGTTTGCCGAAGGCAAACTTGATCGCGCAGCCTTACTCGAAGCCGAAAGTCAGGCCTATCACGGTGCTGGCACCTGCACTTTTTATGGCACCGCAAATAGCAATCAGATGCTAATGGAAGTGATGGGCTTGCATTTACCGGGTGCGGCTTTTGTTACTCCAAACACGCCGCTTCGCGACGCACTTACGGCTGCCGCTACCGAGCGCTTAGTGACTATTACCGCACTAGGCAAGCATTACACACCGCTAGCTGAGGTGGTAGATGAACGCTGTATTGTGAACGCGATTGTGGGGTTATTAGCCACTGGCGGCTCGACTAATCACACCATTCATATCGTTGCAATCGCCCGTGCGGCGGGCATCTTGATTAACTGGGATGATTTTGATGCGCTGTCTGCGGTGGTGCCGTTGCTCGCGAAAATTTATCCGAATGGCAGCGCGGATGTAAATCATTTCCACGCTGCTGGTGGCGTGGGCTTTGTGATTCGCGAGCTCATAAGTGCAGGCTTATTGCATGCTGATGTGCGCACCATTGCGGGTGAGGGCTTAGCGCATTACACCAATGAACCGGTGCTAGTTGACGGCAAGTTCGGCTATCGTGCAGCGCCTACTGATAGTGCCGATGAAACCGTGCTAAAGCCCGCTAATAGGGCGTTTAGCGCTGATGGTGGCTTGCGGGTTTTACGTGGAAATTTAGGTCGGTCAGTCATTAAAGTATCTGCAGTTAAAGCTGCAAACCGCGTGGTGGAAGCACCGGCAATTGTGTTCAACGACCAAGACGATGTGTTGGCTGCATTCAAACGCGGCGAGCTTGAGCGCGACTTTATTGCAGTCGTTTGCTTTCAAGGCCCGCGCGCCAACGGCATGCCCGAACTGCACAAGCTCACCCCCGCTTTAGGCTCGTTGCAAGACAAAGGTTTTAAAGTAGCGTTGGTTACAGATGGCCGTATGTCGGGCGCTTCGGGCAAAGTGCCTGCGGCAATTCACGTGTCGCCAGAGTGTTTAGCAGGCGGGCCATTAGCCAAAGTGCGCACAGGGGACATCATTTGTTTAGACGCTGAAACCGGCACCTTAGAAGTTAAAATTGCCACTGATGTTTGGGCAGCACGCACCCATTCCACCGCCAATATGAACCACAACGCCTTCGGCATGGGGCGCGAACTTTTTCAAGCCGCCCGGGCAAATGCACTCACAGCCGAAGAAGGCGCTGGCACATTTGGTGTGCTGCCTGAAACAATAAATTCAACAACTGCGAAGGTAACAGCATGAACACGCAAGACAAAATCCGCAGCATTATGCGCGCAAGCCCGGTCATGCCAGTGATGGTGCTAGAAGACGTTGCCACCGCCGTACCGCTCGCGCAAGCACTCGTGGCAGGCGGCATCAAGGTGCTTGAAATTACCATGCGCACACCAGTAGCACTTGATTGCGTGCGCGCGATTTGCAAAGCCGTACCGGATGCGATTGTGGGTGTGGGCACCATCGTTAGCACAGCCGATTTAGATGCTGCAGTGGCAGCAGGTGCGGCCTTCGGCGTGAGCCCGGGTGCGACCGATGCGCTATTGGCTTATGCGGTTGAGAAAAACTTTGCGCTGCTACCCGGGGTGATGACACCATCGGACGTCATGCGTGCGCTGCAGCATGGCTACACCGCGTTAAAATTATTTCCCGCACAACAAGCCGGCGGCATCGGCATGTTGAAAGCCTTGGGCGGGCCGTTTCCGCACGTGTTGTTTTGCCCTACCGGCGGCATTGCGGCTTCAACCGCACCCGAATTTTTAGCGCTTAAAAACGTCGCTTGCGTGGGTGGCTCTTGGTTAGCCCCTGCGGCATTGGTAGCGGCTGGTGATTGGGCTGGCATTGAAGCCTTGGCACGCGCTGCTGCCGCATTAAAATCCCACTAACTCCATAAAAAGAAACCACCTATGAACGCCCTACCCATTACACCCGATTGCCGCGCCCTTGTGTTGTTTGGTGCCACGGGCGACCTTGCAAAACGCATGTTGTGGCCATCGCTTTACGCATTAGATTGCGATGGATTGCTGCCAAAAACATTCGATTTAATCGGTGCCGCCACATCGCAACTCAGTCGCGATGATTTTGTGGTAAAGGTACGCGAATCAATTCAAAAATCGGCCAACGCTAAACTGTTTACCGACCAGCAGTTTGAAGCCTTTGCTGCACGTATCAATTACGTCGCCGCGAATGCCTTGCAGCCGGACGGCTTAAACGCGTTGAGCGCCGTATTACGGGCATTACCGGCTAGCGGTGACAGCGCGGGAATCATCTATTACTTATCCACTGGCCCGCAACTCTTCGGACCAATTTGCTTAGCGTTGCGCGACGCAAAATTGGTAGATGCGCACTGCCGCATTATCGTTGAAAAACCCATCGGTACTGACACCGTAACAGCCAAAAAAGTAAACGAAGATATTGGTGCTGCGTTTCAAGAACACCAAGTGTTCCGAATTGATCATTACCTTGGCAAAGAGTCAGTACAAAACTTAATGGCACTGCGATTTGGCAACGCTATT
>JAYUOW010000307.1:0-7992 GCA_043760555.1 Betaproteobacteria bacterium | reverse complement strand
ACACACATCACTATATTGGTGATTATCGTTGGTATTTTGCGGCCGCTGCACTCGGCCTATTTGCACGCACAACGGTGGTGTTTCGCCCCTACGATGTTGACCGGAGAATGCCGTTATTACTGGCTTTCGTGCTAATTGGCTTCTTTATTTGGTTGGCCGAAAATATCGGTACGTTTTGGGGTGTATGGAAATATCCGAACCAGCTCGGCGCATGGTCGGCTGTGCACGTAGGCAAGTGGAGCTCGTGGTCGCTACTGGTGATTATGACGTTCTCGTTGGTCGCAAGTTTGAAGCATATTAAGCAGAAAATTCATGTGCCGGCGTAGGGTGAAAAAGTCAATTTAGCTCGTTAGTCCGCCCAGATTTCTGTAATGGCATCGCCTGCATCTACCAAGGCCATCGCTTGCGGAAGATGCTTCAGAAATATGGCCTGCAGCGTTGCGTTGCTGCAATTACCGCGCTTGAGCCAAATCAGTCGCGTCGCGCAAACCTAGGTCTCGAACGGCAAGTGCTGGGTATCCTAGGTTAGTTTCAATCCACTGCGCCAATTGTGGCGGTAGCTGGGCAGCGAGCCAGAGCGTCATGCCGCTATGCGCGCGATGGCGCTACGTTGCGCTGCAAAATGTAGGCAGGCACGGATATCAGCGGTCTCTAGGTCAGGGTAATCGGCCAAAATAGTTGCTTCGCTAACGCCTTCTGCAAGCATTTCCAATACATCTCGCACGCGGATACGCATGCCTCGCACGCATGGCTGGCCTCCGCATTGGTCGATGTTGAAGGTGATACGTTCGGTTGTAGCCATCGGAATGCCCCCATTTGTTGATCCAATATTTAGCTTAACACTAGTTCCCAAGTTTGGGCGCTAAATTGAAACCGTTCCCCGCCCCAGCTCAATCACATTCCCGCTCACAAAAATATTCTTCTCGACATCTACTTTCAATCCTAAATGGCAAACACGTTTCACCGCTTCGCCTTGGATGATTGCCGCGTCAACTGGTAATTGTTTGCCTTTGGCGATGAAGTAGCCGCCCAAATTTGCGGTGGCCGATCCTGTGCCGGGGTCCTCGGCGATGCTGCCGTTTGGGGTGAAAAAGAAGCGGGCGAGTACATTCGTTTTGCCGCCAGCGTCATCACTCGCGCAAAATAAATATGCCATGCTGCGGTTTTGCGACGATTTAATTTGGGTTAGTCTTGCGGCGTTGGGTTTAGCGGCGCGTAAGGCTGCTTTAGTGGTTAGTTCGATGATGAGTTGATCGCTCCCGGTGTTTACCCAAAGCGGCGGCGCGGCAATTTGGTCGGCTTCAACACCAATGGCTTCGGCAATCGTGTTGATGTCGAACGACACGGCGCGCGATGTGGCGGGTAGGGCGCAGAACTCAAAGGTGTCACCAATCGCGGTAACGGGGATGAGTCCGGCTTGCATTTGTAAGCTAAAACTATCGCGTTTTTCGACTAAGTCGCGCACCACAAAGGCGCTGCCCAAAGTAGGGTGGCCGGCAAAAGGCATTTCAAACGTGGGCGTGAAGATGCGCACCGTTATTGGCTTTCCAGCTGATTCTGGAAGTAGAAAAGTGGTTTCGGATAAGTTAAATTGGTTTGCCAAAGCTTGCATGGTTTCGCTATCCATGCCGGTGGCATTTTCAAACACGCAGAGCGCGTTGCCAGCCAGAGTAGATTGTGCGAAGACATTGACGATGCGATAGGCGTAGGATTTTTTCATGGCGTTTTAATGTAGGATTTGAAACCGAAATAACGCGTGGAACGTAAGTAGGTTAGGGTAGCTGAGCTGTTAGTTATACAATTTAATCAATAAGGATTATGAATGAAATTACTCATTAAAGTTGGAACCGGTTTGGCAGCTTTTGGCGCGTTGTTGGCGTTTAATGTCATTGCAGAAACCAAAGTCGCGGTACCAAATGTAAAAGCCGAAACCACCGCACGGGCGATTTTTGCAGGCGGCTGTTTTTGGTGCATGGAAGCGCCATTTGACGTGCTGCCGGGCGTCATCTCGACCACGTCTGGTTATCTCAATGGGCAAAAAAAGAACCCAACTTATCAAGAAGTTTCTGCAGGTAGCACAGGGCACACGGAAGGTGTTGAAATTGTGTATGACCCTAAAAAAATCAGCTATGAAAAACTGCTTGAGACATTTTGGCTAAACATAGACCCAACAACGGCGAATAAGCAATTTTGCGACAGTGGTTCGCAATATCGTAGCGGTATTTATTTTGTAGATGCGGCGCAAGAAAAAGCGGCGCGCGATTCTAAGGCCGCTCTCGATAAATCAAAGCCGTTTAAGGAAGCAATTCAGACTGAGATTGTTGCGGCGGCAAAGTTTTATCCGGCTGAAGATTACCATCAGGATTATTACAAAAAGAATCCGATCCGCTACGGGTATTACCGCAACGGCTGCGGGCGCGATGCGCGTTTGAAGCAAATTTGGGGTGATAAAGCGAGCAGTGCTGCGCACTAGCGGCTGGCATTCAGCGATAATGGCGTATCGTCTTTCATGGAGGTGCGCCAATGTTTGTGATTAACTCAAAAGTTGTTCTAGCAGCCGTTTTCGCGTCAGTTTGGACAAGTACCGCAGCCCTCGCGGCGCAACTGACAGCAGGTCCGATGACCGGTGCTGCTGCGATGCGTAGCGCGAAGGTGTGGATGCAGGCCGATGGCGCAGCGGTGGCGCAGTTGGAATATTGGGACGAGGCATCAGCCCCAGCGGGTACATCGGCAAAACGGCACCTAAGCCCAATGATCAAATTGGCTGAAGACGCTGATTTTACAGCGCATTTCACCATCAACGCTTTGGAACCGGGGCGCAAATATAGCTATCGTTTGTTGCTCGATGGCAAGGCAATTGCAACCCAAGAAAGTTTAAGTTTCAGCACCTTAGCGCTGTGGCAATGGCGCACCGATGCGCCCGATTGGCGCTTGGCTTTTGGCAGTTGCGCCTATACTAATGAAACCGCCTACGATCGCCTCGGCAGGCCTTACGGCGGGCCGCCAGAAGCTGCGAATATCTACGCCAGCATCGCGCAAAAAAAGCCGGATATGATGCTGTGGGGCGGCGATACGCTGTATTTTCGTGAGGTTGATTACGACAGCACGTACGGTTTGAGCTATCGCTGGCGGCATACCCGTTCTGCGGCGCAACTGCAGCCTTTGCTGCGCACGGCGCATCACTACGCCATTTGGGATGACCATGAGTTTGGCCCAAATGATTCCAATTCCAGCTATCCGTTAAAAGGCGAAGCCCTAAGATTATTTAAACAGAATTGGGCAAACCCAAGCTATGGGTTGCCCGAAACTCCCGGCATCTTTACTACCTTTAGCTTTAACGACGCAGACTTTTTTCTGCTGGATAATCGCTATCATCGCGACAGCGATAAATTGAAGTCAGACGACAAAGCCAAAATTGGCGCGGCACAAATGCGCTGGCTTAAAAACGCGATGTTGGCATCCTCCGCACCCGTCAAAATTATTGCGGCCGGCGGGCAAATTACCAATAGCGTTAACGGTGCCGAAGGGTGGGACAAATTTCCCCGCGAGCGCGATGAAATGCTGAAGTTTTTAGTCGATCACAATATCAAAGGCGTGCTGTTTTTAACGGGTGATAGGCACTTTACCAGCATGATGAAAACCGAACGCGCCGATAACTATCCGCTCTATGAATTAACCTGTTCACCCATGACGGCCGGGCCAATTACTAACCCGAAACGTGACCGTGAAAATCCGCAAGTGCTGGCTGATACGTTTGTCGATCAACGCAATTTTTGCACCTTAGATTTCAGCGGTAAAAAAGACGAACGCAAAATTACGGTGCGCAGTTTTTCTACTGAAGGTAAGCAGCTGTGGGAGAAGCAATTGCTGGTAGCGGACTTAGCAAAAAAGTAGTGGTTTAGCTGCGACTCCCAAAAATACGTATTTATCAGTGGAGATTGCCTAAATTAGGGCTTCTTCACGGAAAAAATTGGAAAGTAGGGTTTATGCATAACGTTGCTGGTGACGCCCTAAAATAGGGCGTTTTCAGTTGTTTATCGGGTTTTCCCATTTGGCGGCATAGCTTCTTTTGTGGTGCTGGCTAAATCGACGCCAATTGCGGGTTTCCCGTGGTAGCATTTGTTCTATGATTTCAATGCGCCCAATGTTGCCAAAATCTCCTACGGCAACCAAACCAAAACCTATTTCTAACTCCGCTAAGCCTACGCCTGCGTCCGCCTTGTCTGCTGCGGACGCGCCGGCCGCGCCGCCCGCAACATCGCGTTCTGCACGCACGCGAGAACGTATTTTAAGCGTGAGTTTAGCCTTGTTTAATACGGAAGGCGAAGCCAATATTACGACGGGTCATATTGCTGACGAGCTCAATATTAGCCCCGGTAATTTGTATTATCACTTCCGCAATAAAGAAGAAATTATTCATTATCTGTTCGCGGATTTTGAAAAGCTAATTGATGTGGCGCCGAAGGGTTTAGAGGACGCTGCATCGAGCATGGAAGACATGTGGCTCTATCTACATTTGATGTTTGAAAGCATCTGGGAATATCGTTTTTTATATCGTAATTTAGACGATTTAATGTCGCGCGACGCCAAGCTGCGGTCGCACTTTAGCATCATCGTTGCGCACAAACGCACATCGGTAATTTCGCTATGCGAATCGTTGGTGCAAGCCCGCGCCATGCGCGCGACGCCAGCTGAAATCGCGGCTCTTGCCGAGAATGTGTTGGTCGTGGCAACTTATTGGCTTAACTTCCAACATTTGTCGTTGCGGCCGCAGGCCAAGCCCCACGCGAGAGAAGAAGCGCAAAGCTATTTATCGCGCGGTGTATATCAGGTGATGTGTTTGCTCTCGCCGTTTTTAGTGGGGGATGCGCGCGAACATTTGGATGAACTTAAATCGCATTACATGAACTAACCATGCAGCACAATAATAACTAAGGAGAACGCAATGGCGACAAAAAAATGGGCAAAATTCCCGCATGATCAAAAAGCAATTACCTACACCGCAGATGCCTTAAAAAAACAATGGGCAGACTTACACAAGGGCGATTGCGAGCCTTTGCCTAAGGATGCTGGCACACTCGAAGCATGGCGACAATTTCATGCCGGTAACTTTCAAGCGGCGGCTGAAAACGGCCTAGATTCAACCGTCGGCATCAAAGCCACTGCCATTTATGCTACTTATTTTGAGAGCAAAGAAGCCGCGAAATTAGCGCTGTACCAGGAAGCGATGGCAGCGGCAGAAGCACTGATGGTGGCCGAGCCTAAAAACGCAAATGCTTTTTATCAGTATGCGTATTCTGCAGGGCGATATAGCCAAGGTATTTCTATCGTTAAAGCGCTATCACAAGGCTACGGCGGCAAAATTAAAAAAGCACTAGAGGCGTGTTTAAAGCTCGACCCAAAACACGCTGAGGCGCACACTGCAATGGGTGCATATCACGCAGAAATCATCGATAAAGTCGGGGGAATGGTCGGTAAACTAACCTACGGCACCAGTAAAGACGTGGGTCTTGAGCATTTTGAAAAAGCAATTCAGCTAAACCCTAATTCGCCCATCGCGCACATCGAATATGCGAATGGTTTGATGATGCTGTTTGGCGACAAAAAAGTAGACGAAGCCAGCGCGCTATACGAAAAAGCGGCTGGATTTAAGGGTCGTGACGCGATGGAAGTGTTAGATATTGCCTTGGCAAAAGAGGAGTTAAGCGAATAAAGTAAACACACTCTATGGTTGAACTTTTGTGAATTTGACGCCTCAATCGCCGGCGATGAAGTGTAATGACGCATGAATTTGACTGTCCAGCTTGAGCAGGCCGATGTTTAGGGCGATTTGCAGAGGGGCAGACAGTTTGTGATGCGTACAGCAGCGTTGGTATGCGAGGTTTGATAAGAAACGCGGCACATTTAGCATGTAAAAATTTGTGAAATAAATGTTGCAGATTTTTTTTATCAATTTATTCTGGCTAGCATGTAGTTGTAGGTAATTGATTGTTTTGCTGATTCGAGGGGCATTTGCGCTAAGAAATCTGTAGTAACTAAAAAAGCCAAAAAGAGTTAACTGATCTGGGGGTATTTTGCGAATTGCTATTTTAGAAGACGACGCTGACGTAGCGGCGGCGATGAAGGGTTGGCTTGGGGAAGCCGGGTACACGTGCCATGTGTTCGGATCAGCGCGGCAGTTGATGACGCGTAGTGCACGGGAGTCGTTTGACCTTTTTATTCTTGATTGGGTGTTACCTGAATCAAGCGGGGTTGAAGTACTGCGCTGGTTACGGCTGGAGCAGTTGTCTCTCGTACCAGTGTTATTCGTGACTGTGCGGGACGATGAGGTTGATGTTGTCGAAGCGCTAGACAATGGTGCGGATGATTTTATGACCAAACCGGTGCGTCGTATCGAGCTGGTTGCGCGCACTAAGGCTCTCGTGCGGCGATCCACAGCACGCTCGCGGGACATCGAAGGCTTAGAAATTCCGCCCTACAGTTTCGTGATGACGTCTCGTCAAGTGCTGATGAATTCTAATCCAGTTACATTGACGGAGAAGGAATTTGAGTTGGCCGTATTTTTATTTAAAAATATTGGTAAATTGCTGTCGCGCGGGCATTTGTCCGAATCAGTTTGGGGCCGCACAGATTCGGTGACGTCGCGTACCATCGATACGCATGTGAGTCGCGTGCGCAAAAAGTTGGCGCTGTCGCCGCAAAACGGCTTCCGGTTGCAACCCGTATACAACATTGGTTATCGACTTGAACGGATTCACGCAGTGGAATAATTGTAGCCAGATTTAAAACTGATGTATCACCAATATAACGCGTGGTTTGCAGCTAAATCAAAACCGATTGCTTGCATCGGTCAAAAACCCGGACATTTAAGATGGCTTTGCCAATCTGACTGTCCGGTTTTTTTTTCAGTATTTCGTGAAAATGGACGTGGAATCAGCGCCAGTTACAAATACTTACATCTTATTTGAGCCATATTTTTATATCGTTTTACCGATTCTAATCTACAATTATGACACATTTTAAACTCAGCTCGGCGTAAACTGATCTTGGATCAACCACCCTCAAGATTTTGCATGCCATTCTCTGCAAAAAAGTGGATGTAAACCTCAGTTTTTCATGTACGCGTCACGCTTTTTGGAATACGCTTAGTAGTAACCACTACTGATATCTGAATTACTGTTAATCCTGCATTAATTATCTTCACAAAACAGTCACATCGCCTTACTCTCTCGTGTGGGCTTAACCGCATTAGTATCATGCAGTGCAACATGCAGCGCCAAAAGCAATTGAATAAAACTAAAAAAGTATTATTTCGGGTAAATCATAGAGCAATTTCCTTTAAGGCTTCAGTCTTGAAGTGCATGCTCTAATCAATAGAGAAAGAGCCATCATGAGCCAAAGTACACTCATACCAAGCGTTCTAACAGGTAAAAATATTTTCCTTCTTGAAGACGATGTAGAAATAGCGCTAGCCATGAAAAAATGGCTAGAAGCGGCTGGGTGTATCGTTGACGTCGCCCATACTGGGAGCGTGTTTAAAGAGCAGGCGCTAAGCAAACCCTATGACTTATTTTTGTTTGATTGGAGCGTGCCAGAGATGTCGGGCTTAGAAGCCTTGCAATGGCTCCGATCGGTTAAGCAATGTTTAACACCGGCTATTTTTATTACCTCTCGCGATGCCGAGCACGACGTCACGATGGCGCTCAACAGCGGCGCTGATGACTACATTGTGAAGCCGGTACGCAACTCCGAGCTTATCGCCCGCTCCTACGCCGTTGTGCGGCGCGCCATGCGGGTTAAAGCGCCGTTGGCACCGCTAAAAATCGGTGTTTATCATTTAGTGCCAGCCGATGGCGAAATTTTTGTTGAGGGCCAGAGTATCGACGTCACCGATAAAGAATTCCGCTTAGCTTATTTGCTATTTACTAGCATCGGCGTGCCATTATCACGCCCGGGTATTATCGAAAAAGTATGGGGCACGTCAACCATCAC
>JAYUOW010000306.1:0-24518 GCA_043760555.1 Betaproteobacteria bacterium | reverse complement strand
ATACGGTGTTCGACAACCTGCCAAAGCTGCGTGGTTCCAAATGGATTGCGATTGGTCGGCTCGACTTTAATACCGAAGGTCTGATGATTTTTACCACCTCGGGCGAGCTCGCCAATAATCTGATGCACCCGCGCTTTGAAGTCGAGCGTGAATATGCTGTACGAATTTTGGGTGAACTTACCCCAGAACAAACCCAAACCCTGCTCGACGGCGTACGTATTGACGATGCCGCCATCGCGGCCGCCCGTGCCCGTGCTGGATTACCAGCCTATGACGAAGAAGACGCGGACGACCTAGACGAAAACAACGAACACGAAAAAGCCAGCTTATCGGCCGCCGACCGCCCTGCCCGCTTCGACTCCATCGAAGCCCGTGGTGGCGATGGCGCCAACCACTGGTATCAAGTGGTGATTAAAGAAGGCCGCAATCGCGAAGTGCGCAAAATGTTTGAATCGCAAGGCCTAATCGTCTCGCGCCTATTGCGTACCAGATTCGGCAAAATTGAGTTGCCACCAAGATTGGGTCGCGGCAAAATGGTCGAACTAGAAGCCGGACAAGTTAAAGCGCTGCTAAATTGGGCGGGGGTAAAAATTGAGGGTGTGACGGACGGCGCAGGCAGCAATGGCGGCAAAGGCCGTGAACGTAATCCGCGTGAGAATGCCAAGCCGGGTGACGTACGTGCTCCCCGTGAACCACGCGAACCAAGGGAAGCAAAAGACCCGCAGCAAGCCAAGCCACAGCGCGAGCAACGGGAACAAAAAGAACCGCTTGAGTCACGCCCACCACGTCAACAACGCGAAGCGCGCCCACCGCGCAACGACCAGCCTTCGCGCACTCCAAAAGTTGCCGATGATGTTGAAATGTTGAGCGGTGCACCGCCCGTGCTACCTGCAGGCGCTGACTTCTCGGATGATTTTGAAATACCCGATTCAATGCCAGTCAAAGCCGCGCCTAAAAAGCCAAGAAGCCCTAAAGCAAAGGCTTTGCAGCCCATCGCTGCTAGCGATGGGCTAGTTGAACCAGCGGCAAGCATGGCGGCAGAAGTAACCGCAACCACAGACGCTGCCGTTGCAGAAAAACCAAAAGCTGCTAAGCGCCCACCACGCACAGCAAGCAAAGCCAAGGTCAACGCGGATGTCCCAACCGCAACACCTGAAGCTGCTGCACTAGAAGCACAGCCAGCCAACGCCAAGCCCGCAGCAAAGCGCGCCAGAGCCCCAGCTGATAAAACCACCGATGTCGCTGCCAAGCCCGCATCACGCGCAAAAAAACCAAAAGCCGAAGCTAGCGAAGCCAACGGTAACATCGCACAACCTACGCCCAAAGCCGTGCCGGAAATTGATCACGGCGATGATGATATCGGTAATCGTTAATTTGGCTTAGAGCAGCATCAATTGCATGATTAAAGTGCCTGAAGACGCCCTAAAATAGGGCACCTTCATCGATTGGACACCCATCGTAGCCCGGCTCCTGCAGCTTTTCGCGGTAGCCGGGTCGGCGGGCAACGATAGGCAGCGCTTAATTTTTACTACCGACCGAGCAGTCGAAAAAGCCGCAATAAGTAGGCTACGAAACAAGCAAACAGGGAAGCCTCGCAAACGCTTAACCGGTATCCAATCAGAGTGATTTCGTACTGAGCGCAGCGCCACAAATCGGCATAGACTATTACCTTCATTTCTGCCGCTAACCTCAACCTTCGGACCATGCCCATGATCGCGATGACCCACGTCGTAAACACGTTTCCATCAGCAAAAATAATCTCAAAATCTGGCGGCTTACCAGTCGAAGTGTCGCTCATTGCGCAGCTAGGCTTGGGCTCAGGGAATCATTTATTTGAAAGCATCGTCGCACGACAAAAAGCGCATGACGCGTTTGTTGATGAGCTTGATGAGCCATCGGCAAAGCTTGCTGGCACTAATTTTGAGCGTGGTGATGCGACATCGCTCTATTCATTTGTCGTCGGCGCGAAGGGGCATCCGTTTCATCGCCACGCGGGACACCGCGTGTTTACGGCAGTTTCAGGCAGCGGTGGTGCGCAGTTACGATTTTCTAGCGCGTCTCCCGCGCAAATTGACGTTGATCCACAGAGCTTTTTTGCTGCCCTGCAGTACATCAATATTCCGCCTGATTCCATGTTTACCGTGCGCTTCGGTGGCGACACGTGGCATCAATTTGCGCCCGCGCAACCTAACTCAAACCATCCCGCATTTTTTGCGCTATCGTGCCACACCAACGAACTAGGCGGTGATTTGGCGCCCGCATTGCGCGAAAAAGTAATCGCCAACCAAGCCGATATTCCGTCCCTCACCGAATTGCTACCCGACAGCGTCACCGCATTGCTAAACAACAATGGCTTCGACGCGCAGCGCATCCCCACCACGTCGCTCTCGCTCGACGCGCCCGCAGGCAGCGTGCAAAGCGCCATGTGCCGCACCACGCGCGGCACCGCAGGGGCATTACGCGGCGCGTGGAGCAAGTGGCGCGGCTCAACTGGCTACAAGACAGACACCGGCGCAAACATGGTCGTAACCGCGCTTAAAACCGCACCAGCCGATTCATTATTGCAGCATCAATTTAGCGGCGAAAAAATTCATCACGACGACACGTTTACCCTCGTGTTAGACAACGCAGACGCCGCCAATAAATCGGCAACAGCCCTACTGGCCGCGGCTCTCGAAGGTTTTATGGAAAACGCGCCTGCTGGCGTCACGCGCATGATGGCCTTCCGCAACGCGCTGGTAAAGCCCGTAGGCCTACGCACATCGCCCCTCGGTTGCCCTGTCTCATCATTACTTTCGCCGAAGCGCGATAACCTATTTGCCCACCGCTTCCCCGTATTGGCGCAAGCCTGCAACACCGAAAACACCCACTCCCAAGTGATATTAGGTGCAGACGACAAACACCTAAAATTTCGCTCCTGTGTAAGCGTCAAAATTCTCAATGCCAACCAAGTTGAGTACACGCTAGGCACCCGCGTGCAATGCAGTAATTTGTTTGGGCGCTTTTATATGGCGGCGATTGATCGCGTGCACCGCAGTTACGTCACCCCAGCAATGCTGCGCATGGCAGTGGAATATGCGACGGGGGATGTGAAACAAGTAACTCAAAATATGGTGGCTGCGGCGCCCGCTAAACCGATTTGATCGATGACTGAAGACGCCCGTATTTAGGGCATCTTCAGTACATTATAGTTTCGAAATTAGCGGTAAAAAGTTAAGTCACCACCGCTCTTAAGCCCCTCTACCCTTGCGGGAGAGGGGTTGGGGAGAGGGGTAAAGGTGTCCGTGGCGCGGTGGTGCGACGTCATCCAGCACCCGGCGCAATTGGCGCTTCGCTGATTGCGCCCTACGGGCTATTTCTTCAATGAGTCTTGAACTTGCTTCACGACCTTCAAGATATCGGAGGTGGTATCGAACATCAGTTTCGAGTCGCTCTTTGATACCTCGATTTCTCTCTGCCCAAAAAGCTTGTCGGCCAAAGCGCGTTTCACCTCGTCACGAATTACGGGCTCAAAAGTAGCAAGGTAGGGATCAATAGCTGCGATCTCCAACTCTTGTTGGCGGTTAATGCGTTCTGCTCGTTGATGCTTCGAAGTTTGGAGTGCGGCAAATCCGGCAAGCAAGACAAACGGCGTAGAGATTAAAAACTGTCTTGCCAATGCGCTCCAACTTAAATCCTCTTCGTAAGTAAGAGCGAAGAACCAAACGCTAGCTAGAATCCAAAAAACAAGTGCTCCTACTGCAATCCAGCGCCACACTTTTGCAGCTCCGCGTTCTTCATTAGCAGTCCTTCCGTAACCGTGAGCTACCGCCTCTGTACTAATAATGCCAACGATTTTTTCAGCATGGGATTTTTGCTCTTGAAGCGAGTCCATTAGCATCTTGGAGCTGCTCGTCAAATTTTCCCGAAGACTTTCATGCTTTCCCTCAGAGGCGGACAACAATTGAGCAAAGCCCTGCTTGTGCTGGAATTTCTCGATATCACTTTCTTCGGCCCTCGATTCTTGTGCCAGATTAAACGCAGCCGACCGATCCGACTCATGCTTTGCCGCCTCAGTTTGGCGTGTCTCCTGTGCTGTCGAAAATTGTTGCTGCATATGGGTAATGAAGTTATCCGTCCGTTGTTTCTGCGCGCTTACTTCTGCTGACAATTCTTGGAATTTTATTTGAAGCGCATTTTTTTCATCGGTCAAACCCAACAATTGCTTTTCAAAAGTACGCACAAGACCACCGACAGATTTTTTATAAGCTGCAGCTGCGTCTCCAAGCTCATTGATAGAGGCCGCTTTGTCAAGGCGTGGTATCTCTCCCAAATAAGCCAAAACATTATCGAGGTGATTATTAGCCTGTTGCAAATGAGCAATATTTGAACTGCTAGCAAAACCACCTACCTGTTGATCTGCCTGCTGGATTTGTGTTTGCGCGTTGTTTAAAACACTCGGTGGCACCAAAAGTGGATCAACTTCAGAAAGAACCCTTCGGGCAAATTTCACAATCCGTTCGATGCGCTCCCACGCTTCAAAGTTGGTCGAGTTCGCTTGCGCTGCCTCGCGAGTGCGTTCCAAAGACTGTTCAAGCGCGGACAACCAACCAGATAAGGGATGGGCTTGAACTCTATCTATCCAATCATTCATTAGAAACCTTTCTGAGTATAAGGCGCAACTTGCGACTGCGTCACTCCTACGATCGCCGAATCAAACTGCTGTGGGTGTCGACTCGCGGATACATTTTCCGATTTTAGATCGTTTAACATTTTATTCCGCACTTCGAAATCAAACTGCAGACTCAAATACGCTGAAGACGCTCAAAATTAGAGCATCTTCAAACGTAGCTGATTACCCCAACAACTGCTCCCGAGAAACAATAAACACCACGCCATCTCCCGCGCTCGTCTCAGGCCATGTGAGCGGCAAATCAGGAAACGCGGCTTCTACATTTTCACGATTAAATCCCACTTCAACTACCAATAGCCCGTTTTTATTTAAATGCTGCGGGGCATCGCGCAGCAGTTGGCGCACATGGTCTAAGCCATCTTCACCGCTGGCTAAGGCCATTTGCGGTTCGGCTAAATACTCCGGCGGTAAGGCTGACATGGATTCTGCGGTGACGTAGGGGGGGTTAGATATTATTAGATCAAACTTAGCGATGCTGCGGGTGGCGTGAGCGGCTGTGCTGCCACCTACTGAACCTAGCGCAAAGGGTGCTAATAAGTCGCCTTTGTGCAGTGTGATTTGCTTGGCTAAATTATAGTCCTCTACGTTCAAGGTGGCCACCGCTAGGGCGTCTTCGGACAAATCTACTGCAGACACTTGCGCGTGGGGGAAGTAGATTGCGGCCAAAATTGCTAGGCAGCCTGATCCTGTGCACACATCGCAAATGGTGCGCACATTTTCGGGTTCGGCAATCCACGGGCTGAGGGCATCCGGCAGCATTTCGGCGATGAAGGAACGCGGCACAATTACGCGGTCATCTACTATGAAACGATGCTCGCCTAAGTAAGCTTCGCCAGTAAGGTAAGCAGCTGGAATGCGTTCTTTTACGCGGCGTTCCAGCACTTTGATGACGTTTACGCGCTCGGTGTCCGTCAGGCTTGAATCCATAAACGGTTCTAGCGTATCAATGGGCAAATGCAGCGTGCGCAGCACCAAATAAGCGGCTTCATCAAATGCGCTTTGACTGCCGTGGCCGAAAAATAACTCCGCTTCGTTAAAGCGCGATACGGCAAAGCGCACCATGTCACGCACGGTGAGCAGCACTTCATAGGCTTCTTCGAAATAATCAGTTGGCGCGCCATCGTCGTGGTCATGCTTATGATCGTGGCTGTGGTCATGGTCATGATCGTTCGCTGCAGATGGTTTCTTTTCTTTGTTCGACATGGAATGCGCCTATTAAAATAATGCTGAAAAAATAAAATAAAGACCGCGTCCAGCTACGCCAAAAGCATTTCTAATGTCCGTCTATACACATCGGAGAGCCGCGCCAAATCTGCCACCAGCGCGTGTTCATCGAGCTTGTGAATGCTCTCGTTGACTAACCCAAACTCAGCAACTTGATCACAAATTTCCGCCATAAAGCGGCCATCGGACGTGCCACCGGTGGTTGAAATTTCAGCCGTTACACCGGTAATTTCTTTACCCGCAACACGCATGGCGCTGACCAATGCGCCTTCTTTCGTGAGGAAGGGATTGCCGCCAAGCGTCCAAAAAATATCGTAATCCACGCCATGTTGCTTAAGAATTTTATCAACCCAGCTAGTCAAGCTTTGCTGCGTGTGCTCAGTCGAAAAGCGGAAATTAAAATAGACGTCCGCCGTGCCGGGAATCACGTTGTACGCACCCGTACCGCTGTGCATATTTGATATTTGAAATGACGTGGCGGGGAAGTAGGCGTTACCCTTATCCCACTCTGTCGCTGCAAGCTCAGCCAAAGCTGGAAGAGCCGCATGGATAGGGTTTTTAGCCAAGTGCGGATAGGCAATATGGCCTTGCACACCTTTCACAACTAAACGCGCGGACAGCGTGCCGCGACGACCGTTTTTAATCATGTCACCCAGCACATTCGTGCTCGATGGCTCACCCACGATGCAGTAATCAAAACGCTGACCGCGCTCACGGAGCTGCTGCACTACATAGCGGGTGCCGTGCAGTGCGGGGCCTTCTTCATCACTGGTAATGAGTAGCGCAATGCTGCCCGCGTGGTTGGGGTGAAGTGCCACAAACTCCTCACAAGCCACCACAAATGCGGCGATACCAGACTTCATATCGGCCACGCCGCGACCATACAACTTGCCATCGCGAATGGCCGGCACAAACGGATCGGACCGCCATTTATCCAATGGCCCCGTTGGCACCACATCGGTATGGCCAGCAAAACACAGCATGGGCGCGCTGGCGTGGCCTTGACGCACGGCGAAAAAATTACTGGTTTCGTGATGATCAAATGATTCAACAGCGAAGCCAATGGCTTGCAAACGTGCAATCAATAATGGCTGGCAACCCGCGTCATCTGGGGTGATAGAGCGTTTTTCAATAAGCGCACACGCCAAATCTAGCGTGGGATTATTTTGCATCATGACTGCTGTCAAAGTGAATGCGTCGCGTCAGTAGTTGCGCGTACATCACCCAATCGGCCGCTAAGCTATAAAACGGGTTCTTAAACGTAGCGGGGCGATTATGCTCAAACGCAAAGTGGCCTAGCCACGCAAAGCCGTAACCTGCAATTGGTACTAACCACAAAAAACCCAAATAGCGCGTCATCAAGGTAGCTAGCAGCAACAGCAACACGATGGTGGATCCCACAAAATGCAATGCGCGACACGTTGGGTTTTTGTGTTCGGACAAATAGTAAGGATAAAAATCTTTAAAGGATTTAAATCGAGCAGTGGCTTGCGACATGGCTACACTTTCACTGCTGTTTGACGAATGATGGTTGGCCCTACTTTTGCCTCTACAGCCGCCTTTAACGCGGGTTTCAAGCCGAGTGCAAAAAAAACTTCAGCTACCAAAAACGGGAGCGAAATGACTAAGCCCATCATATCGTCCAAAAACGCAGGCTTTTTGCCTTCAAACATATGCCCCCAAAACTGGATTGCCCAACCGACTACGAATAATGCAATGGCGATCATCAGTGCTGATGCGGGCTGTGCGGCAATAATTGCTTGAGAAGCAAACCAGAGTGCCAGCAACACCAGCGCACTCGCAATGCCCAGCGCTACGTCCAGCCACACATAATAAAGGGACACCAAAGCGATAGCGATGCACGCACCGCTGATCGCGCTGCCAGCGACGGATAGACCCGTGCCCACCAAACTTAGCGCCAACACCACGCCGAACAAAATCAGCGGCACGCCTACAAAATGGGTAGCGATATTGCGCTTATCGCGATGATAGGTAGCGTAGCTGATGACGTGCTGTTCTATGTTTTTCATGTTCGCCCCTTAGACATTGGAAGATTTCTTATTTTACCAGCACCGCTGCCGGACGACGCATCACCAGCGCCACGCCACCCGCACACAGCAATAAGCCAACAACACCCTGCCACGGCATCACTTCATCAAACAAAAGCCACGCCATGATTGCAGTAACCGATGGCGTTAAAAAGAACAGGCTCGCCACTCTAGAAGCCGCACCACGGCTAATCATAAAATACAGCAGGCTTATTGCGCCGATTGAAAGCACCACCGCCAACCAGCCCAGCGCAAACATAAATTGCGGCGTCCAGCTAATGCGTTGATTTTCTAATGCAAACGATAGCGCCAACATCGCGCACGCAGTGGCCGAAAACTGAATAAATGCGCCGGTGCGTAAATCCATCGTGCTACAAAACTTCTTTTGATACAGCGTGCCAAACGTAATGCCCAGCAAGCCAATGCCTGCAAAGCCCAATGCCGCAAAATTTAATCCACTCGTGGCGTTTTTACCCACCACCACAAACACCACGCCAACCATGCCCAGTGCAAAACCACAGCACTGCAATGCGCCTAGTTTTTCACCCAAAAAATAGCGGGCAAACAGCGCGGTTAGCACCGGCTGCAGGCCGGCAATAAGCGCTACGGCACCCAGCGGCAAGCCTTGATTTATCGCCAATAAAATACCCGATAAATACGTGGCGTGCACCAATAAACCCGCTACTGCAATATGACCCACTTCACGCCTACTTTGCGGCCACGGCGCGCGCCAGAGCAGCGCGGCTGCGCCCAATAGCAACATCACCAAGATGCAGCGCGCAAACATAAAAATGAAGGGTTCTGCAAACGGAGAGCCTAAACGTAAGCCGATAAAACCGGTGCTCCACAGCAATACGAATAGGCTGGGGATGGCCGTATTTAAAGCGTCTTCAGACACATTTTTATCAGTTATTTTCAAGTTTTAGGCATCGGCGCAATGGCATGCACGCGAGGTAAAAAATTGCCGGTTTTGTAATCCGCAAAATAGGCCAATAGCGATTCGCGCACCGTTAAAAAAGCCAATTCATCCCACGGAATTTCATGCTCTTCAAACAAGCGCACATCCAAGCTCTCGACGCCGGACGAAAAATTAAGGTCTAATAATTGCGCCCGAAACAGCATGTAAACCTGCGAAATATGCGGCAACGAATACACCGCATACAGCTGCTGCACACTCACCCGCGCACTGGCTTCTTCCAAGGTTTCGCGCATTGCTCCTTGCTCAATGGTTTCGCCCTCTTCCATGAAGCCAGCGGGCAGTGTCCACTTACCGTAGCGCGGCGAAATCGCGCGCTTACACAGCAGCACTTTGTTTTCCCACACCGGAATTGTGCCGACCACATTTTTAGGATTTACATAATGAATATGGGTGCACGCATTGCACACCAAGCGCAAGCGACTATCGTCAGCCGGAATTTGCTGCCCAATATCGGGCGAACCGCACTGCCCGCAAAACTTCATGGGCGGCACGGTAGAAAGGTCTTTGGGAATAATTGGCGTTGTCATTTTGGATGCCTTCATGCAGTTGCTTTTGAGCGCTGAAAATTGTTCCACATGGTAACATTCCAATAGGTGTGCAACTAGCCGCCAACGATATACACAACCACCATGAGCACCTTATGAAAAATTATCTCAGCCTTAGTTTCAATGCTTGCAAAAAATCGTCTGCACTCGCCGCCGCGTGCCTGTTCACGCTGGGTGCATCAAGCGTAGTGCAAGCTGCCACTAATCAGCGGACTGAACCGGCTGTGAAAGCCGCCGTTTCCGTTTCCGCTACCAACACCAGCTACGCACAGACACAAAGCCGCGCCAGTGTTGCGGTTCCAGCCACGACCAAGTATTTGAGATCCCTGCGCAGCGATCGCACCACAGTGATGGTCGATAGCACGCGCGATGTGCCGCTTGACCGCTCCGAGCTTGCCAACCCCGCCGCAGCAGCGTCGCACCGCGCTGAACGCGTGCGTGCGGGTGGCGTGTTTGCACCCACCAATACGCAAGCGGCACTAAATTGGCAACCGGTTGGCAACAGTGTTGAAGGTGCAGCGGGCTATGTTGCGCAACTAGAAATTAAAGCGCTGGGGGCGCGCGCGGTGCGCGCGAAATTAGCATTGCCAGCCGGTGTTATGCTGCAAGAATTGCGCGCTGTAGCCAGCGCCACCGCAACTAGTGCCGCTGAAGTCATGCGAGTTACTGCGGGCGTGATGGTTGAAGGCAACAGCATTGTTTGGACGCCGGTCACTGACGGTGATGCGCAAATTATCGAGCTATTTAGCATCAGCCGACCCACCGCAAACACGGTAGACGTGTTGCAAATAACCCAGCTAGACCAGCCTTTTTTTAGTCCAAACACCGGCACCATTGAAAAAGCCCAAAGTGCTCCGGCATCTGCTAATTTCACCAAAATTCCACCTGAAAACGCTAAGCCTTTGGCGGCTGGCACGTGCAGCCCGGACGTAGTTTGCACTAGCAACAACGCTGCATTAGACACGGCAATTGCTGAACGTAAAAAATCGGTCGCGCGGATTTTATTCAATACGTCTGGCGGCGTTTTCACCTGCACAGGCACCTTGCTCAACACCGCAAAGTTCCCGATTGCTTATTTTTTAACCGCTAATCACTGCATCTCTACTGCTGCCGAAGCAGAAAGCATGACATCCCTTTGGTTTTATGAAGCACCCGCATGCGGTGGCGTAGCTAGTGGTAGCCAAGTGCAATTAGCCGGTGGCGCATCGCTGGTGTTTACCAACTACATGGTTGATTCAACCCTGCTGCGTTTGAACGGCACCCCGCCGAGCGGCTCTATTTTTGCGGGTTTCAACGCAGCGCCTTTAGCAGAGGGCGCCACCGTTACTTCAATTAGCCACCCCACTGGCGACATTATGAAGTTTGCCACCGGCGCTATTGTGGCACCGGTTCGCACGGTAGATTACCCGCAGGATTTCAACACCGTAAAATACAACCGTGGCGTAACCGAAGGTGGTTCGAGCGGCTCGGGATTATTTACGCTCAGCGGCAGCAGCTTGCAACTACGCGGCATTCTTTCTGGCACTACCGTGCGCGAGCCTGGCGGCTTAAAATGCGGCAATACGCTGGATGTTGGCTTATACGGCCGCTTCGATTTGTTCTACCCACAAATTCAATCCACCATCGAAACCCCACCAGCAGGCTTTCCGTCCGGCGACACAGACGCCAACCAGCCCAGCGGCACCGCGCGGGCTATCAACTTATCCGCCATCGACGCCAAAGGAAGTGCTACTGGCACCATCACCGCATCCATCAACTATGCCGGTGATTTAGATGTGTTTCGCATCAATATACCCCAAGATGGCCATATTACGGTGTTCTCCACGGGGGGTAAAGATTTGGTAGGCGCATTATTAAGCAGCGTTGGCGCAGGAATCGAATCATCGGACGGCTACACCACAACGGATCAAGGTTTTGATTTTGGCATCACCCGCCGCGTGACAGCTGGCACCTATTTCTTGAGCGTGGGTCACTTTGATGCCGCTGGCACGGGCGACTACGGCATCACGGCGCAGTTTTCTACAGCATTGGATAACTACACTGATCTGTGGTGGAACACGCCGGAAGAATCGGGTTGGGGCATCAACATCAATCACCAAGGCAACACGCTGTTTGCAACGCTATTCACCTATGAAACTGGCGGCGCTGGCCTGTGGCTGGTGATGAGCAATGGCACACGCCAAGCTGACGGTAGCTACAAGGGCGAGCTGTATCGCACCATCGGATCGGCCTTTAACGCCACGCCATTTAACCCCGCCACGGCAACTAAAGTAGGCGATATGTCGCTACGCTTTTCGGACAAAAACCGCGCGACCTTGGTGTACGACTTTAATGGCATCACAGTCACCAAAACCATCACCCGACAGGTCTTTCAAAAGCAACCCGTGTGCAAGTTTTCCGCGTTCGATCGCAGCTTCGACTTTAACTATCAAGACCTCTGGTGGAACGCTGCAGAATCTGGGTGGGGCGTAAATATTACCCATCAAGAAAAGGTATTGTTCGCAACCTTGTTTAACTACGATGCAACTGGCAAAGGCTTATGGCTGGTAATGAGCGAGGGCAAAGAAATCAGCCGCACGGATAAGCTCGTGGTGTACCAAGGCGATTTATATCGCACCACCGGCCCCGCATTTAACACCACACCATGGTCGGCAATTACCGTCGCACCGGTAGGTAAAATGAAGTTTGAATTTACCGACGGCAATAACGGCACGCTGAGCTATGACTTAAACGGCGTAGCGGTGACCAAAAAGATTCAGCGACAAGTATTTGGCAACCCAGCAACATCCTGCGACCAGCCTTAAACCGATGGCAATGCCGCGAAAAACCATTGTTTTTTGCGGCAGAATTGAGTCGCAATGAAGGTAATGCTCACGGGATCAGGCGGTCGCGTTGGGAGTGCAATCGTTGCGCGTTTGCAAGCAGATGCCATTACCGTAAGCACGCTCGATTGCAAACCAAGTGCGCAGCCCACCTGGCTTGGTGATGTTGGCGATTACGCCCTATTGCAACGCGCAACGCAAGGCGTTGATGCCGTGATTCACACCGCTGCCCTGCACGCACCGCACGTTGGAAAAATTGACGATACTGAATTTGCGCGCATCAATATCGACGCCACAAAAACGCTAATTAACGCGGCCGTGAACGCTGGTGTGCAGCGCATCATTTACACCAGCACCACCGCATTGTACGGCTATGCAAACGCTGAAAAAGGCCGTGCAGCATGGCTTACCGAGCAATCAAAACCGCAACCGAAAACAATTTATCACCGCACAAAGTTAATCGCCGAGCAATTGCTGGCCGAAGCTGCCGCCAAGCACGGCGTTGCGGTGCGGGTGCTGCGCATGTCGCGTTGCTTCCCCGAGCCTGCCGCACAAATGGCCGCCTATCGCCTACATCGCGGCGTAGATGCTCGTGATGTCGCCCGCGCCCATGCACTCGCCCTCACGCACAACGCACAGGGGTTTGAAACCTTCATTATTTCTGGCAACACGCCGTTTTTGATCGAAGACGCGGCAGCGCTTCATCACGATGCTGCTAGCGTACTAAAACGCCGCGCGCCCGCGTTGGCTGCGGCTTTCCAAGCACGTGGGTGGGCGTTGCCCACGTCAATTGACCGCGTTTATGATGCGAGTAAAGCACTGGGCGAATTAGGCTGGCAGACGCAGTTTGGGTTTGAGGAAGTGCTGCGGCAGGTGGATGAGGGTTCGGTTGAGGTTTTGCGTTGAGGCAACTTTGTCAGCGGTTACGTCGGATTAGCCACGGAGAGAAGCGTTCCGTGGCTAATCCGACCTACGCGGCTACGCACGATAATTCCGTAGGTCGGGTTAGCCATGAGGGCGTGTTTTTTGCCCTCGGGGCGTAACCCGACACAACCCACCAGCTATACTCCTTGCACACGCCCTGTTTCAGTCCAGCAAATTCAAATATCGATTACGCCGATAAACCTAGCCATGCAGATTTTCAAACCCGGATTTAGAATTTCAACGCTTGACTATATTGTGCTGGTACTTGGCGCAATTGCTATTATTGGGGCGCTGCAAATAGACGTCACAATAGCTGTTGTCATCGCATTTACCGTCGGTCACTTTTTCCTATTTTGCAACGTGGTTCGAATGAACCGCCGTTATGAACTCATTTGGGCGGCTGGATTTCTGTCGCTTGCGGGCGCGACGATTTACGGCATTATTCCGAGTTGGTGGGTGTGCTACGGCGTCACCATTTTAATGACCGGTGTGCTCGTGGCGTTGCAATTAAAGCGGCCGGATTATCACGGCGCATTCTGGCAAAAGATAAACCCAAATTTGCCTGACTGGTGGGACAATAAATTCTCAAAATGAGTCGCCAAACTCGGCTTCGGCTGTCGCAGTTACGTCGGATTACGCCACGGGGTGAAGCGTTCCGTGGCTAACCCGACCTACGCGGCTACGCACGATAATTCCGTAGGTCGGGTTAGCCATGATGGCGTGTTTTTTGCCATCGGGGCGTAACCCGACACAACGCCAAAAAATTCACGGAAAACCCCTGAAGATGCCCCAATATAGGGTGTCTTCAGGCATTACTTCACCATCAAATACTCACGATATTCATCCCGCAACTTCGTCTTCAACAACTTCCCCGTCGCGGTGTGCGGTGAGGCATCTACAAACACCACGTCATCAGGCATCCACCATTTGGCGATTTTACCTTCGTAAAACTGCAACAATTCAGTAGCCGTTGCCATGGCGCCGGCTTTCAGCACAACCAAAACAATTGGCCGTTCATCCCACTTCGCGTGGGGCACGCCGATCACGGCGGCTTCCATTACGGCTGGGTGCGCCATGGCTAAATTTTCTAACTCGATTGAGCTTATCCATTCGCCACCGGATTTAATTACATCCTTTGAGCGATCGGTGATTTGCATAAAGCCATCAGCATCAATTGTGGCGACGTCTCCCGTGGGGAACCAGCCGTTCACCAATGCAGATTCCGCTTCTTTGTAATAGCGTTCGCACACCCAATTGCCGCGCACGTGCAGGTCGCCGAAGGCTTTCCCATCTTGCGGAAGCGTTGCACCGTCGCTGCCGACAATCTTCATCTCCACGCCAAAAACGCTGCGGCCTTGCTTGGCCTTGATGGCAAATTGCGCATCTGCTGACAGCAATTTTTGCGCTGGTTTTAAGCGGCACACCGTGCCCAAAGGCGATAGCTCTGTCATACCCCATGCGTGTACAACCGTTATGCCATGCACCTCTTCAAATTCACGCAGCATCGCAGGCGGGCACGCAGATCCGCCGAGCACCGTTTCTTTAAAGGTGCTAAAGCGTAGTTTGTTCGCGCGCAAATGGTTAAGCAAACCAAGCCATACCGTGGGCACACCTGCGCTCAACGTGACAGCCTCAGTTTCAAATAATTGGTACAACCAAGCTTGCGCCATCCATTGCGGGGCCTGGAAACACTAATTTGCAGCCAAAAGCCGGGCACATGTAGGGAATACCCCACGCGTTTACGTGAAACATCGGCACCACCGGCAGCACCACTGAATCCGCGGTTAAGCCAAAGCCATCGGGGGCGTTGGCACCGTAGCTGTGTAGCACTGTGGAGCGGTGCGTATACAGCACACCTTTTGGGTTGCCGGTGGTGCCTGATGTGTAACACAGGCTGGCGGGGGTGTTTTCATCTAGTGTAGGCCAAGCGAACTCAGCTGAATGGGGGGCGATAAAGTCTTCGTAGCACTGTAAATTCGGCAGCGTAGTGCTCGCGGGCATCCGATTCGCATCGATCATCAACACATAGGTTTTGACGCTGGCTAATTTAGGTGCGACGGCTTCAACCAAAGGCAAAAATGTAAGATCAAAAAATAGAATTTCATCTTCTGCGTGATTAGCAATATAGGCGATTTGCTCCGGAAACAGGCGCGGGTTTATGGTGTGGGTGATCGCTCCCATGCCGGACACCGCATAATAAAGCTCAAAATGCCGATAACCGTTCCATGCCAACGTGGCTACGCGCGCGCCTGCGGTTACGCCATGCGCCTGCAAGGCATTTGCAAGCTGTTTAGCGCGTTTTGCGGCATCGGTATAGGTATAGCGGTGGATATCGCCCTCGCACCGCCGAGAGACTACCTCTACGTCGGCGTAGCAGCGCACTGCATGATCGAGGATAGACGATATTAGGAGTGGGCTATGCATCATTGATCCGGCTGCGGGTGGCGCCGTTGGGGTAGTTGTCATGTTGAACCTTTAAAAATTAGACCAGAAACAAAAACGCCCGCAACGATTTGAGTGCTCGTGCGGGCGTGGCTTTTATATTTTCTAAAACTTATCTTTTTAGCAGCGCCGAAAGTGCATCGGTAATCATATTGTGATCTTGCGGCACTTGACCATTTGGCGTTACATGGTTAATGAGCTGCGGCAACATTTGCGCTAAACCACCAGAAACATCGCCATGACTCATGCCCAGTTTTTCAGCCATTTGGCTAATTTGGTCTTGACCAAATGCGCTGGTAACTTGATCTCCCGACACCGGCATATTTTCGCCGGTACCAACCCATGAATTTACCTGATCACCCATACCATTGTTTTTGAATGCCTCCAGCAAACTACCTAAGCCTCCCATTCCGCCACCTTGTTGGGCTTGCTGACCACTGCCCATAAGGCCGCCTAGGATGTCGCCAATTCCGCCACCTGAGCCGCCTTGTTGCTGCTGGGGTTGGCTGCCGCCCATCAAGCCACCAAGAATATCGCTTAATCCGCCACCGCCACCTTGCTGGCCGCCGCCTTTGCTCATCAGCATTTGCAGCGCCATTTGCAGCAATGCATTATTGCCGCCGCCTTGTTGTTGCTGGCCGCCACCCATTGCGCTGCCCAAAACATTGCCCAATAAACCGTCTAATAAACCCATAATAATTCTCCTTTAATTGCACTATTTATGTCGAAAAAAATTCGCTCAAACTAATACATCGCGCTACCAGCGTAACAGGTTTTCAATTTATCGTTTGCGCTAAAACCCACCTTTTTTCCTATCGCCAGCCTTAATAATTGTAATTTTGGTAACGTCGATGTGACGACGCAAAGCAGACACCAAATCTTCTGGTTTTAGGGCGCTATATTTTTCGTCTAACTGCTTTGAAAACGCATAGTTTCTGTTGGTGTACAGCAGCGAAATCCATCCGCCCGCCAACGCGCCGTCTTGCGCGCGTCGTTGTGCACGCTGCTGCAACATGCCGGACTTTGCGGCAGTCACTTCGGCCGCCGTAAAGCCGACTTTTAACGCCTTTGTCACCTCATCTTTAAACGCCGCTTCTACCTTCAATAAATTTTGCGGCGCGGCAATGGCATTCACGCTCCACAACGCGGCACGGTCGGTTGATCCAACACTCAATTGCGAACCTACGCCGTAGCTCAAACCCTCTTTTTGACGAATCCGCTCGGCCAAGCGCGAATTTAAACCAGCGCCACCGCCGATGATGTAATTGGCCAAACTTAACGCGGCAAAATCAGCATCGTCGTCGCGCATATTGATGTTAATGCGCGCTAAAAACACGCCATTTTCTTTATCTGGCGTGTCCACCGTTAAGTTAGCTGCGGCAATTTCTGTATGGTTTGATTCAATGCGTTGGTACGGAATGGCGCTTTGCCAGTCTTTAAATGCAGCAGTAATTACTTCGCTGGTTTTGGCCTCATCAAAATCACCCACCACGGCAATTTCGCCGCTTCCCGCACCCATGTAGGCGCGGTGGAACGCAGCCACATCCACAAGCTGTGTGGCCGTCACATCGGTTAATGATTCTTGCATCGTCTGGCGATAGCGCCAATCATTTTTTGGGTAGGTATTAAAATGCGCAGCCAGCGCCTCATTACCGCGCGCACTAGGCTCACTCAAGCCGGACTCAATACTGGCGATGGTTTGCTTTCTTAATTGATCAAATTCAGTTTGCGGAAAACTAGCCTCGCGCAACACATGCGCCAGCAGGCGTATTGCGTCATGCAAGTGCGTGCGCTTGGTTTCAAAGTACGCACCGCTGCTGGTAAATCCGCCAACAATTTTAAGCTTCTCCATTTCATCTGCTAGCTGCGCGCGGCTGTATTTGCTGGTTCCGCGCGTAATCATGTCTGAAGCTAAGCCTGCAATGGTTGATTTATTGCGCAGCGATTTTTCATCGCCATAGTTAAAATTAAAGCGCACATTCACTGTTTCGCCACGGTTTTTCTTCGATAGCATGGCCACTTTTAACGCGCCAATTTTGCTTAAGTTTGAGCGCTTAGTGATGTTGTCGGGCGATGGATCAAACGCCTCAGCTTCGGCTACTATGGTCGTCGGCGCGTAGCCTTTTAGCACATCGGCCACATTGGGTGCAGCAGGCATATCCACGCGCAAGGGCTTGTCTTCAGGCACAAACATCCCCACCACCCGATTATCGCGGGTGTAATATTTTTTCGCCGCTGCGGCAATGCGTTCTGCACTTACTTTTGCTAGTTGGTCACGCGCGTAAAAAAATAAACGCCAATCGCCCAGCGCAATATATTCAGACATTTGCACGCCTAAACTTTCATGATTATTCAGCGTGGTCTCAAACAAGTTGCCGATGTTACGCGCCGCGCGCTCAATTTCTTCTTTCGTCGGCGGTGATTTTTCAAGCTCCTCGACCACCCGCGTTAATTCTGCTTGCACAGGCTCCACTGGATCATCTTTTTTAACCGTTGCCCCAATAAAATGCAGGCCAGAATCAACGCCAAACAGCGTAAAGGCTTGTATGCCCGTAGCTTTACCGGTTTCAACCAAAGCTTTGTGGAGCCGCCCGTTTGGGGTATCGCTCAAAATTGCATCAAAAAATGTAATTGCATCAGCGTCGGCATGCAAACCAGACGGCACTTTATAGCCAAGGGCTACGATTTTTTCATCTCCCTTACGCCGCACCATAAACGTACGTTCGCCGTCTTGCGCCGGCTCTGCCGTCCATAACTTTGGGAGCTCACGTTTCGGCTTAGGAATACCACTAAATGTTTGATTGATTAACGCCAGTGTTTTGGCTTCATCAAACTTTCCCGCCACCAGTAGCACCGCATTGTCCGGTTGATAGTAGCGGCGATAAAACGCCTGCAGATTTTCTATTTTTACGTTTTCAATATCGCTACGATTACCGATGGTGGAATTGCCGTAGTTGTGCCAATCAAAGGCCACACTCTGCATGCGCTTCAAGAGCACCGAAAATGGGGCGTTTTCGCCTTCTTCATATTCGTTACGCACCACAGTCATTTCGGTATCAAGGTCTTTTTTTGCAATGAATGAATTCACCATTCGATCGGCTTCCATTAAAAGCGCCCATTTTAGGTTGTCTTCATTGGCCTGAAATAATTCAAAATAATTAGTGCGATCAAGCCAAGTAGTACCGTTTGACCGCATGCCGCGCGCGTTAAATTCTTTATCAATGCTGGGGTTTTTTGGCGAGCCTTTAAACAGCAAATGTTCTAGCAAATGCGCCATGCCAGTTTCGCCATAGTTTTCATGGCGCGAGCCGACTAAATAGGTCATGTTTACCGTAATGGTAGGCTTTGATGCATCGGGAAACAGCAGCACTTTTAAGCCGTTGGGCAGGTTGTATTCCGTCATGCCTTCAATGGATTGGCCGCGCACCATGCCTACGGGTAATTTTGCTGGTGCGTTAGCGGCGGCAATGACTGGTGTAGCGATCTGCGGCTTTTGTGCGTGCGCGCCTGTGGATGTGCCTAACGCAAACGCTAGCGCGGTAGCGCCCAATGCAAGGTTCCAGTGTTTATTCAGCATGTTTTCGATTCCTATTTAAAAATTTCGCAACCGTTATTTTGCGGCATCGTACATATTGAAGCGTAACACCAAGTGCGCGTGGTTATAATCAAGCCTTAGCCATTTATTTTAGGTTGTTATGTTCACCAAAAAATCCCTTTTATCGGTAACCGCCGTTGCGGCTGCCGTTGTCATTTATCCGCTCTCATTGAACGCATGGAGCCAGACACCGCCCAAACCTGCGCCTAGGGTCGCGACGCCAGCCGCCAACCCCGTTGCAGTCGCGGCCCCAGCTGTCGCTCCCACCAACCTCGCGCAAGCCTTGGCAAACACCGTTAAGCAGCGTTTAACCAACGATTTATCCGGTGCCTGCGTGGCAGTGGTCGCTGTGCTGGGCAAAGGCATCAAAGCAGAAACCGCCTATTTTTGCGCCAACGCGGCAGATACGAAGCGCAAAGTAGATGCCAATACGGTATTTGAAATTGGCTCGGTTTCTAAAGCCTTTATGGGCACCTTGCTGGCTGATTTAGAGCTTCGCGGCAAGCTCAACGTAAATGACCCAATCAAAAAGTATTTACCAAAAGGGCTGAAGGTGCCCGATTTTAAAGGCCGCGAGATTACTTTACTTGATCTTGCCACACACACATCCGGCTTACCCAGCCTGCCTGGCCGTTACAAACCCACCAACCCGGCAAATTTTTATTCAGAGCTTGATGCCAACACTGTTGCTGAATCGCTTGAAGACGTGCGTCTCACGCGCGAGCCGGGTAGCAAATACGAATACTCAAACTTTGGCGGCTTGCTGCTTTCGCGCATTTTATCGGTGCAGTCGCAACGCGATTTTGATGAAGCCATGATTGACCGCATTGCAACGCCACTAAAAATGATGGAGACCACCAGCCTAGCGCCCGCAGCGCGCGCCGCCCGCATGGCCACACCGCACAGCGCATCGGGCAAGGTAGTTTCACGCTGGGATTTTTATGCAGATTTAGCCGGTGTGGGCGGTATCAAATCTACCCTGCCAGACATGCAAAAATTTCTGGAAGCCAACTTAGAAATATATAACAATCCAGAAGGCGTGCTGGCTAAATCCCCGCTTGGCTTAGCGCTTAAAAAATCACATGCAAAACAACATACCGCAATGGCCGCCATGGACATTGGCTATGGCTGGCATCGCCTTAATCGAAATGGCTCCACGGTCGTGTTTCACAACGGGCAAACCGCTGGGTTCCACGCATTTGTGGGCTTTGATCCTGCCACTGGGCGCGGCGCTGTGGTGTTGGCAGATGGCGCCATTGCCATTGATGATTTGGGCTTTAATTTAACCAGCAAAGAATTCCCAGCAACCAAACCGCGCCTTGCCGCAACCATTGATCGCGCAGCCATTGATGCATTGGTAGGCGAATATGAATTACCCAATGTGGTGCTGAAATTCGCCCGGGATGATACGGGCACCGGCACAGGTGGCGCGAGCCGCTTATACGTTTACACGCCCGGCCAAGCCCGCGCCGAATTGTTTGTTGACTCAGCAGGCATTTATTATCCAAAAGACTTCGACGCTCTAGCGCGCTTTGAAAAAAACAAAGAGGGTGTGGTGGAATCGGTGTTGTGGATGCAAGGCGGGGGCGCGGAACGCGGTAAAAAACGGGCCGTCAATAACTTCAAATTACCAGCCAATACCTTTGTAGATTATGTGGGTGAATATGTGTTTAACCCAAGCTTTGCGATTCGCATTTTTGAACGCGGCAACCGCTTTTTTGCGCAGGCATCAGGCCAGCCGGAGTTTGAAATTATTGCTGACGCTGTCGATCAATTTTCGGTACGGGTCATTACCGCAAAGCTCCAATTTTCAAGATCGGCAACGGGGTTAGTAGAATCTGTAAAGCTGCTGCAAGGCGGGCAAGAAATTATTGGTAAACGTGATAGCAAACTACCAAGTGCAACGCCAACTACAGAACCTACGCCAGCGGCAATTAAATAGCAATTTCAGCATCATTTAATGCCTGTAGATGCCCTAAAATAGGGCATCTACAGGCATTATTACGTTGAGTTTTACCACTTCAATCTCTGACGCCGTTCATCGGTATAATCAGCAGAATAGCGCCGTAATTCTGCACTTCATCGCCTTTTTCTGGGCAAAACAATCCACGTACCATTAAGCTCCGCACTCAATAACAATGTATCGGGCATTCAATGAGAACAACGCTAATAATTGCCGCTTTGGGAATTATGCTGTGGCAACCAAACGTCATCGCCCAAACCCCTGTAGAACGGCGTATCGCGCCCTTAACCGCCGTGCAGCTCACCGCCAGTGAAAATATAAATTTAGACGGAAAACTCGACGATGCCGTGTGGCAACGCATTGCGCCCATGACGGAGTTTTACGAATACCGGCCGCGCGATGCTGTGGCTGCAAAATTTGGCACTGAGGCGCGAGTCGCGTATGACAAGCAAGCGCTATACATCGCCATCACAGCCCTTGATCCCGACCCCAGTAAAATCATTGCACCCCTTGAGCGACGCGACCAAGTAAATGGTTCGCAAGATTTAATTGCGTTGCATATTGACCCTGTGGGCACGCGTAAATTCGCGCAGATCTTTCGCTTTAACGCCGCCGGTGCAATTGGTGATGGCTTGTTTAATGAAGACACCACTAACGAAGATTATTCGCCCGATTTTGAATTTATCGTGCGCACCGCCCGCAACGATAAAGGCTGGACAGCCGAAGTGCGCATTCCGTTTTCAACCTTGCGCTATTCCGATCCGCCATCGGCCACATGGAGCATTCAGATCGTGCGCGGCATCACGCGGGGCGAGCAGTACCGCTTCGCCAACGCCCGTATTCCGCGCGATTCCAACTGCTTCCTGTGTTACGCCCAATCGCTAGAAGGCATGAAGGAACTACCCGCTGGCCGCGAATTGACGGTAATTCCGCAGCTAACGATGCGACGCGGCGCAGACCAACTAAGCGGTGGTGCGAAGTCGAGTAAAACTAATTTTGTAGTGGGCGTAGACGCTAAATTTAGACCGCGTGCGGATCTTGTTTTTGATGCCACCATCAACCCAGATTTTTCACAAGTTGAGCTTGATTCGCCCCAGCTTGCCAGCAACGCGCAGTTTGCATTGTTCTTCCCTGAAAAGCGGCCGTTCTTTTTGGAAGGCGCGGATATTTTATCTTCGCCATTTAACGGCGCTATTTACACCAGATCAATCAACGATCCGGCGTGGGGCGCGCGCTTAACCCAACGTGGCGGCGGCACCGACTTCACCGTGCTTACCGTGCGCGATGATGGCAAAGGATTTATATTGCTTCCAAACGCCCTAAATACGGGCTTCTCCAGCCAAGGCACAAAATCACAAGCCACCATTGGCCGCATCCGCACGCAGGCTGGTGCATGGTCAGTGGGCGGCTTAATAACTGATCGTAGTTATGAAAGCGCGCCCGGCCTACCCAGCGCTTCCAACCGCGTGGCAGGAGCGGACTTTGTGTGGCGTCCCAACGGCGAAACCCGCATTCGCGGCCAAGTGCTCGGCAGCTTCACCAATGACCCGCGCAACCCACGCGACGCTGGTGTGCCCAACAATGATTTTGCGGCAGTAGCTGATTACAGCTACCGCGATGCAAAATGGTCGCTGTACGGCAATATCGAACAAGTAGGCCGTGGCTTTAGGGCGGACAATGGCTTTTTTAGCCAAGCGGGCTATAGCAATATTTACCAAGAGTTTCAACGCAAATGGGTAGATGTGGCAGGCTTCAACGAAATAGCACCGTATGTAAACCTAGGCCATCGCGTGGACGACGATGGCCGCGTGCTGTATCAAGAAATAAAACCTGGCGTGTTTTTTGCGCTGCCCAACGATACCTACTTTGGTTTTGAATGGCGCGGCAACACAAAAATTCGCTACCAAAAAGAAGGCAATCCCTTAAAGCGCGATCAAATGTACGCGTTTTTTGAAGCCACACCCAACAAATGGTTATCAAAGTTCTACATCGAAACCGCCATGGGAGACCGTGGCGACATCAGCAGCAACACCATACGCCGAGGCTACTACGTGGGCGCGAACGCCACGATACGCCTATCCGACCGGTTTTCTATCGAGCCACGCATTGATGCATCGGCATTGGGCAATACCGTTTTAGCCAAAGGTAAAGATGTAGCCCAACGCGAATACGCGATGCAAATCGTATCGGTATATCACCTAACCGCCCGCGATAATTTACGCCTAATCGCGCAAACCAACAGCTCTAGACGCCAAGCCAATTTTTATACGAGCGGCGGCGGCAAAGATAAATCTGAAGTGCTATCCATCGTCTACGGCCACCTACGCAGCCTAGGCACCACGCTATACGTGGGCGCGACCACATCAAAAAGCGTTGAAGTGGGCAACGCAGGGGCGGTTTCAACGCGCCGCCAAAACGAAGTTTTTGCGAAACTATCTTGGTCGTTTGATGTGGCGGCGATGCTTTAATAGTGCTTGTTGGCGGTGCAACCGTATCGTGATCGCGCCATAATAAATGGCTGGAAATGCCCTATTTACGTGCGTTTCCAGCCATCGATAAAATAAAGAATCCTTGGATTCAAAAACGAAGTGCCGCATCGGTTGGTAACACATGGAATCCGGTAACTGCCGCTGAATAATTGACGTCTGCCATACCACTACGCACTACGCACTACATTTTTGCTGGGTACTTAATCACCTGTGCAAAAGGACCAAGCTTGCCGATGCGTTGTGCCTCGCGGCCAGCAAGCCCCTCTAGGCTACTAAGGTCAACCGGCTCAGGTTTAACATCTAAGATGATGGCGAACACATGTCCATCGCGCATTGTGAAGCGCACTTTGCGCCCATCGGGTGTTTCCATCTCAGCAATGCGCCAAGGCCTAGTGCCGTAAATTGCTTCACCATTTGTGCGTAACCATGCACCCACATCCCGCAGCCGTGCAACTTGCATCGGGCAAAGCGTACCATCGCCACGCGGCCCAACATTGAGCAATAGATTTCCACCTTTTGCGACACACTCAACCAACAAATGCACGATGCCTTCTGCACTCATCAAATGCGCCTCGGTCTCGCGTGCATTAAAACCAAAACTAAGACCAATGCCGCGCGTGGCTTCCCATTTTTTTTCCATTGGCTTGAGTGATGTGGCGTACTCTGGCGTGATGACGTCATAGTGTGGCGGCGGCGGCGGTCGATGGTCGCGTAAATAGTGCCTGACCGGAAACCCCTAGTTTTCAGGATTTCAGCCGTTGCTTGGCATCGGTAAATTTCGAAGTTGGCGCGGTTTTCAGTGCATCGTCGATGGT
>JAYUOW010000305.1:0-8069 GCA_043760555.1 Betaproteobacteria bacterium | reverse complement strand
CGTATACATCGACGGCGAAAAAGCAGTGACGCTAAAAGGCGATCATATCGCTGAAGAATTCCAAGCGCTGGTAGATACCTACGTCGCTGAGCGCTACGCGCCCGGTAGCGTGCGGAAGTTGGCGGGACGGAAAATTGCGTTGAAGCAGGTGGCGTAATATTGCAGTTTAGCCGCTCTTGCAGGGCAGAAGGGTTGGGGCGAGGGCACGCCGGAATCCTTGTAACCAGCACTCATACGTAGACCTCCTATGAAATCCGCGTTATTTCCTTCCGCAAAGCCACCAAACGCGAAGCAATTATCTACTTCAATGAAGTCGCGAACTAATTGGGCGCGACTCCAGTCGAGCGAGGTGCTCGTGGAGCCGACCGACGAACATCCAGAAGCCAGCATCGAGCACATTGTTCGCGGCGTGGTGCGTCGTGGATTGCGCCCAGTCGCACCAAAAGCCTCTATTTCACTGCGGGTTGATGAAGATGTGCTTGCATGGTTTAAAGAGCAGGGTCCCGGCTATCAAACGCGCATCAATACGGTGTTACGTGCCTTTCGTGACGCGTCCGTTTAAACGCTGTCGATTGCGCCATTAAGCGCTCAAGTCTTCGAGCCCTCAAGCTTTTAACGAGCGCAAAAAAAACGCACCTTCCCAAGTGCGTTTTTTTAACTACAAACCCGCTCTAGTTTATTTAACCAACGCATTCCAAGTCGTTTCATCAACAATTCCGTTTGATGTCAAGCCCTTCGAAGTCTGGAAATTCTTCACCGCTGTTGCCGTGCCTGAACCAAATATTCCATCGGCTGCAATGCCTAACTCAGATTGCACGGCTTTAGCTTTAGCACTGGTTTCACCTTGTTGGGTCACTGCGATCAGGGCGACCCACGTACTTGCACCGACGACGCCATCTGCTGCTAACCCTTTAGAAGTTTGGAAGTTTTTAACCGCCGTATCGGTACCTGGTCCAAATGCGCCATCTGCCGTTACCGTTGTGTATCCTCGGAATTGCAGTAAGTACTGGATCGTTTTTACGGTTTGCGTTAACGCGCTGTTTTGGGCGACATTTGGCCACGTGAGTGCCGGCGCTGCTGCGATGGCAAAACTACGATCCACATTGGCGGCAGCAGCAAAGGTGGTGTTGCCCGCTTGCGCGGCGCGCAGGGTGCACGTGCCTACCGCCAGCAAGGTAGTGCGTACGCCGCTTACGGTGCAGGTTGCGGGTGTTGCTGACGTAAACGACACCGTTAATCCTGAGCTTGCCGTCGCACTCACATCAAAGGCACCGCTATTGATGGCGCGGCCACTCAATGCTGCAAAGGTAATGCTTTGGGCAGTTAGCGCGTTTGAAATAGTGAAGCTACGATCAACGGTGGCTGCAGCCAAATAACTGCTATTGCCAGCTTGTGATGCGCGCAAGCTGCAGGTACCGCCGGTTAGTAAGGTGACGTTAGTGCCGCTTACCGTACAAACAGTGGCAGCCAACGATATAAATGTCACCGGTAAGCCGGAACTTGCGCTGGCTGACACTGTGAATGCACCGGACGCCAACGTGCGATTGGCAGGTGCCGTAAACGTGATGGTTTGCGCGACCGGCGCTGCGCCCACAACAGGGCCGTTAGCGATGTTTGCATCAATAGCGATACTAACCCCACCCCACGTTTGATTAAAGTCGCCATAGTGCTGCCAAATGCGTTTATTAACGAAGATAAAATCGCTCACGCCGGTGATGGTATTGGGATTTGGCACGCTGCTGGGGCCTGTTCCACCGCTGCCACTCCAACGCGCGACCCACACGCCCTGTGGCGGATTGGCGATGGTGGTAAAGCTATCGATGTTAGTCCAATGCACATACAAGCCGGGAATGTAGCCGCGAGCGGTCAGTTGCGCATTAAAGCCATCCACAAAACTCTTGTCCGACGCGGTTTCAACATTGTATTTTTCTAAGTTGAAGTAAATGATATTCGGCTTGCTAATACCAAGGGCTTCGGCAGCGTCGGCGGCTAAATTCGCTTCATCCGCACCCTGTAGGCGCGCGGTAGCTGCGGTGGCGCTGTACTTTGCGCATCCGGTACAAATCGATGACTGGCTCTGATAACCAACCCAAGTTGGCATTAAATTCCAGCCGATGTTGAGCGCGGAGCTTATCCATGCCGCGTTTAAATTCGGTTGCGAGCATGCGCGATTGCGGCCGCCCATATAAAAATTAACGTCTTTAAACGGGCTGCTAGTCCACCACGCTTGCAAATTGCTGGTGGATTGCGCTTGGCAGGCATCAAAGCCACGGCGGGTGCTTTGCGCCAAATTTAGCTGCGCCACTGGCGGGCTGGTTAGGGCGCGAGCAGGTGCAATTGACACTGCGGACGCTTCCCGTGCGCTGGTATTTTTAAGCGACGCTAATTGCTGTTCGGCCACGCAAAGTGGTTGCGCACCGTTGGCCGAACACGCGCCGTCAGCAAACAATATCCAGCGTGCGCCATCAGCTTCGCTTACGGCGTTGGCCGTGCCACTTGGCTCAATAAACACCTTGGTTAAAAATTCGCTATTTGATTGTAGCGCTGCCACGTCACCAGTTAACACGATGGAAGAATCCGCCGTCACTAAACGTGCAGCTTGCGTGGCTTGCGGACGCATTACCACGCGCGCGCTCGATAATTCTTTAATGCTGCCATCCAAATTTAAGGCGAATTGGCTTAAGTCTTGCACCATTACTTTGTTATGTTCAGCACTTGATAATGCTGCAAATACATATTGGCCGCCTACACTGATTGGCATTGCCAAATCGCTAAATAATGCGTCTGGAAACAAACTGTTGTTGGCAACGACTGCTTGCCATGTTTTTCCGCCATCGATGGTTTGATACAACGCCCGACCATCCGCGCCGCCTAGCAACCAGCCGCGTGATTTAGTTGCAAATTTCAACTGCCCGGATGCCGGTGGGCGGGCAAGTTCAGCCCATGTGTCGCCGCCATCTTGCGTGGCATACAGCCGCGCAATACTAAAGTTGCTGCTCGAAGGCTCACGCGCAATCACCCAGCCATTACGCGCATCGCTAAAGTGCATGTTCACCACACCCACTTCCACTTGCCCAAACTGCGCAAAAGGCAATGCCAAGGCCTGCCACTGCGCGCCGCCGCTGGCCGTGCGCCACAACATTGGCTCACCCCAGTTACGGTCTACCGCAAAGCCACGTTGGCTGTCTAAAAATTGGTGCGCGCTAATTTGGGTGGCTTGTGTGGCAATTGCTGCCCCAAGCTTTGGACTCACATCGCGCCAGGTAGCACCTGCATCGGCGGTCAGCACCAGTTTGCCATCGGCAATGGCGGTGCCCTTGCTGGCGCTAATAAGTTGGATGGCGGAGAGCTTGGCTTTTGGAATTTTGGCGCTTGCTCGCGGAACGCTTAAAGCTTCAGATCGAATTCGGGTAACGTCAATACTAGCGGCATCCACATCAATTTGCGTATCCAACGGCACGCGATTAAACGCGTGAGCGGGCAGGGCGGTGAAAATAGCGAGCGCGCTAAACAACAGCGTGCGGGCAAGGTTAGCTTTACGAGTGACAGCGATGTTGCTTGCAGATTGCTTGGCATGACTAGGCATACAAATTCCTCCGATTATTGTTTTGAAATTAGCGCGGCAATTATGTTGCACTGCACTATTTTTATTAACGCAGAATTAGTATATCTGTAATTGGTATTTAATTGGTTTTATTTGGCTTCTTTTGGTATGGGATTGGTATTTATAAAAAATTGCCGTAAAAATGTTTGAAAACGCTCCAGAATAATCGACACCAACTTCACGAAAATGGAAGCCGGGGGAGCGCTTGGGCTTGGGCTTGACCAACAAACAAGTGACTCAAGCCAATCAATGAGGCCTTGGGTCAGGCAAGAAAACCTGCGAACGCGCGACTGTCTGTGCGGTAGCGGATGATTCGATGGTGGGCTCATGTGCCTTACCGAGAGGCCCGGACTGTGACGCACCCGCATTGAGTCGGAAGCATCTCCGGCGTGCCAAATTTAGCCATCATTAGAGATTCAATTTCTTTAAGAGCCGCTTTATGATCAGCCTTAGTTCGTATCGGTTTAATATCCATTTTAATCACCTTCAAATAGTTTGAACGTCGATTCTGTCGACCTGTTTATGCGTACCGAAAAATCGAATATAAATTACGCGGTATGGATAATTTATCCATACCGCCAACCTATATTTGTTCCCCGCAATATTGAATACAACTCGACCATCTTGCAAAATGCTGGCTTGTCCAAATTCGCGCTTAAGCATCTTGAGAGAATCCCAATCAGCTTTAAGCGCATGACGATACCGAGCTAGTGCTGGCTCTTTTGTATCAAGATACGCGGGGTTACTTTTCCAAAATGATTTAATGGTCGAGATGCCTGTTATTCGCATACCTGAATATCAGTCCCAAATCGGGACCACCACAAGCGACATCATAATTATTTTTATTTACACACAACGATTCTGTTCGCCGCTCCGCGCCTTGCAATGTGGAGCACCCGCTCGGCAACTGCTTATGCGCGCCCGCGTTGCCTCGCTTCTTTGGTGGTGGGCTGACTGTTTTAATCAATTGGTTCATTCAAGTTCCGGCAGGTCCGACTTGCTGATCAGGACCTGCACCGAGCGTCCTTGACCTGGCTTTCGCTCAATGTAGCCCGCCTTTTCGAGCGAAATGATCATCTGGTGTACGGATGGCGCTGAGACGCTGAAGTATCTCTGAATGTCCGCTTCTGACGGCGGCTGGCGATTCACCTTCGTGTAGTAGTAAATGAAGGCGAGATACTGACCTTGGCGAGGAGTGACGAGTGCGGGCACGGTGAGGAGTGGGTTAGGCAGGATGTGGGTAAGCCTGATACCGCGCGACGGGCGTGTGAAGAGATTCAGAAATTGCCCTCACCTACTTGCTGCGCGACTGCTTGAAGAACACCCATGCAAAGAACAACATAAACATGAGATCGTTTGCGCCATAGATGCTGAAGAACGCACCAGCAAAGAAGTCCTTCGAATAGAGTTGCGCTAGGCTGTTTTCTGATAGCCACCTGATCCACACCACAACATAGACGAGTTTTTCCAGCGCAAATGCTCCAGCTAGCCATTTGATGCTGGAGGTGATTGCGGCAGCGCCTAAGTATGCAAAACCCCACACAATTATCATGAGGAGTCCGAAGTTCGACATAACAACTGGATCAGCGCTGTTAATCGCTAGGTTCGTGAATGCACGAGAGAAAAAAAGTACACCTACAATATTCATGAAACCGGCCGCAATGAGCCCATTTCGTACCAGAGTTTCATTCATGCGTGTACCTCAACAATGGGATTGAACTGACTTCGACAGCATCAACACCTTTCTACCGGTAAGGGGCGGTTAGCTGTGGTGTTCCGCAGAGTACCGCAGCTGGTTGTGCTGGTTGTGCTGGTTGTTATACGGCCTAACGTAATGTATACACGAAAACTTGCAAAATAAAATTGTCGTTGCGGGATGTATTCACTTAATAAAATCTTGATCAATACTGCAAATATTGGCTGGCAGTATGGATTCTGCAAAAATATACTGTTGCAATAGACTCCATGAAACCACGTAAACCAATTTTGCTATCCGATCAATTAAATTAGCGAGTTCGAGAGCGAATTCGTTACCTTAATTATAGCCTGAGCACCGATTAAGTTTACCTATATTGGGAGCGATTTTTTATTCGCTGGCATGGGCTGCGGCATCCACGCGACATGGGCGTGCGCGAGTTGGGGGCGTTTTTGACGATGTTGGCTACCGAGCGCAACGTGTCGGCATCCACGCACAATCAAGCGCGTAGTGCTTTGTTGTTTTTGTACCGATAGGTGTTCGATATTGACTTGCCCTTGTTGGAAAATTTCAATCGGGCATCCCGTTATAACTAAATGCGGTCGACGTGATTTATGCCGATCAAAAGGTGCGGCGGCTGCGCGTTTGGTGTCGAGTGTACGCGAATCAATAAACGGCACGAATGGATTTAGATATACGCTGAAGACGCCCTATTTTAGGGCGTCTTCAGCTACTTTAATACCTGCAACAGGTTATTAAAGTCATCCGTCCACAGCCGCCATTCAGGCTTAGGGATAATTTCTGCACTGGCTTCAGCAATTTCTGGGCGCTTGAGTAAATCGGGATTTCGCGACAGCAAAACCCAGTCGCTAGACGTGCTGCCGTCGTCGTACACATCGCGCACCCAGCTTGCGTGTAGCTTGTTTTTATCCGCTATTTGTTGTACCACAGGCTTTAAATCCAAGAAGCGGTTTGATACGTGGAAGGCGATAATGCCATCGGGTTTCATGTGGCGCAAATAAATGCCGACGGCTTCGTTGGTGATTAAATGTACGGGGATGGAATCGCTTGAAAATGCGTCGATGGCGAGCACATCGAACTGCTGCGCGGATTCGCGTTCTAGCGTTAAGCGCGCATCGCCCAACACCGTCGCGGTGGTTGCGCCGCGATTTTCGGCACTGCTCAAATAGCTAAAATCACGGTTGGCGATGTTGACTACTTCTTGGTTGATGTCGTAAAACTTTAAGGCGTCACCCTTTTTGCCGTAAGCGGCGATAGTGCCCGTGCCTAGGCCAATTACGCCTATCTTCACGGCGGCTTCAAGTTTTTGCTGCAGTAAAATCGCGCGCCCGATGCCGGATTTTTCTTTGTAGTAGGTTGTGGCTATTTTGTCGTTTGGCGATTCCGTAAACTGCGTGCCGTGCAAAATTGAACCGTGCACCAACGAGCGCTGCTTAAACCCGTTCGATAGCGATTCTTTCACACGCATGCTGCCGTAAAAATTGCGCTTCATTACCACCACGTTTTCAAAATAACCCTGTATGGCCGTGGTGGTGGCACCAATGGCAAATACCGTAATCGCGCTGCCAATCACTGCTGCGCCTAGCTGCGGCGACGCGATGGATAGTTTGCTCGTGGGCGAGAAAGGATCGTTTTCATGTAGCTGCAAAAGCTTAGCTTTACGCGATGTTAAGTAGTCTCCAAACAGCAACGCCGTCACCGCCAAGCTCAATAATACCAACGCCATTTCAAGCTCAAAATAGGCAGGCAACACCAGCGGCGCGACGATGCTAACCAGCAATGAACCCAGCGCGCCGCCAACGGACACCATCAAGTAAAATCGCGTGAGTTGTGCTGTAGGCGGCTTTAGGCGCACTAGTTCTCCGTGCAGCACCATGCAAGCAAAAAATAGTCCTGCGCAAAAAACACCAATTTGCCAATACAGCAAAAAGTGCAGTTCTTTATCGGCTAAAAACCAACCCATCGCGACAATGGCCGCACCCAATAAGGGTAAAAATAGCGGGCGCACATACCAACCCTTGCCGTCAAAACACAAAATAAACGTGAGTAAATAAAGCGATAAAGGCACCACCCAAAGTAACGGAATAGACGAAATATTTTGGGTGAGGTGATTCGATATTGTCAGCAATAAAATCGTGCCCAACGCTGAAAGCGATACCCAAGTAAGCTGTTTCTTAACGCTTAACGCTTCCATATAACTGGCTGAAGATTCCCTATTTACGGGCATCTCCAAGGCATTAATTAAACCACTTTGTAGTCCCCGCCACGCACAAAAGCCCACTAAAACTGCAAACAACCCAAACCCACCAGACCACGCCCACGCCTGCACCCGCGTGCTAAACCAAGGCTCAATTAAAAACGGATAACCCAGCAGCGCCAACATCGACGCTAGGTTCGATAACGCAAATAAACGATAAGCACTGCTCTGCGGATAGCGCTGCGCAAACCATGCCTGCACCAGCGGACTAGTAGTAGATAGCAAGAAGTAGGGCAGGCCAATAGTGGCTGCCAGCACCAATATAATCCGCAAGCTCGGCGCTTCATCGCCCACCGGCTTAAATATTTCAGCCGGTGTAATCGGCAACAAAGCCAGCGCAACCACCAATAACGCAATGTGCAAATAAGCTTGGTTGCGACGGCTTAATTTGCGGGTAGTGAAGTCAGAATAAAAATAACCCGCCAGCAGCGCACAGTTAAAAAAACATAAACAAGTCGTCCAAACCGCTGCCGACCCACCAAACCACGGCA
>JAYUOW010000304.1:0-8114 GCA_043760555.1 Betaproteobacteria bacterium | reverse complement strand
TTTGGCTTTGAATAATGAAGCTTGGATGGTAGTCATAATGCGCTTTCTGAATGATTTGACCATTATTATGCCTATGGTCATAAAAGTGGTCAACTAGGCTGATTCTTGCGTAGGCTTAACGCTAGTACTGTAACTTTCTAGCGTTGGTGAGCCAGCCACTGTCGGGCGAACTGGTTTATCGCGCCCAAAAGAATTTTCCAGTGATTGAATTTGCGCGAATTGAGCGGACGCGAGCGCGCGTCTGGTGATTTTAAAGTGGCTGTAGATGCCCTAATTTAGGGCATCTACAGAGGGTTAATCGCGGGAAATAAAGGCGCCAAATATTTTGAAATGCCGTTATCAATTTAATGAAGTCTGACCCCATTTATGCGCATTTATGCGTAAACAAATTAAGGCGAGCCTGACTTGATTGCACTTAGTAACTTCATGGTTGAGGGTCCGATTAAGTCAAATGCAAGCTCGCCCGCTGCTACACCAAGGTCACTACCAGCATAGGAGGCGCCGCCGATTATTACCCCACAACCAATAATACCTACCCCAGAGGTGCCAAAAGCCTGGGTGGCGCACACAAGTGATCCCAGCGCACCGCCGCCAACTGCACCAACTGTTGATCCTGCCTCCCTAAAAAAAGCACCCAATGCAATTGCTTCAGATTTTTCATCAGCTGCTGAGTAAACTCTAGCTGCTAAAGTTGAGAGCTCCACTGCGCTAACCGCGAAGGAGATTGTTGGCAAAACGCGTGCGGCTTTTGCCGAAACCCTTGAAACTTTATCGACTGCAGGATTCGATTTAAAAGAAGCATTTATCGTATCGAATACTTCGTCACCAGTTCGATTGGTGACGCCATTCGCATAAAGCGTTCGTTTAGGGCTTGGCAAACGTGGCCTGTCGATGAGTTCGTACTCGAATCTGCTAAAACCGCTCCCCTTTTGCACGCTTGCTCGCAACTGCTCACGAGATTTCTCCGCCAATTTCTTCCACTTTTCGTTGTAGGTGCCACCGCCTGCCAGCCAGTCTGCTTTATTTGCGAGCAAACCGGCATGATAAGTATCCCTTGCGCGTCGCATCGAGTCGGCCGCGTATGGTGCCAATGTAGACATCAAGCCGCCAAGCGGAGAATCAAGCGCAATGTAACGCTCAAGTCGCGCTTGAGCATCCTCTCTACTGATAGCAGGTATAGTAAAAATTTCGCCAAACCGGGCTCTGCCTTGGGAGGCAACGGGTACACACAGAAACTCATTTTCACCCGCTACACCCGCACGGATTGAAGGAAAATCAAGCGGTGCTTCACCCGCAAAGCGCAAGGCTGCCCTGGGTAATGTCATTGACTGAGCCTGACAACCAGCGCCGCAGATTGATTCGACGCACGGTGCCGCAGAAAATAAAGATGAGCATTGAGGTCATTCTGCCATGTGGAGTTGGCTACTTGCATAGAGCACTCTCGCGCACCAATCGCCCAATCTAGGCTTCCCGTTTCTCGCCCATCCACAACGAAAACCCACACACCAGAAGCTAGTGGTACATTTGATGTAAAGATGACGGTTGAGTCTTTGACCAACCCATCAACGATTGCACCGCCTGAAGGAGCAGTTGAATTTTCCCCACCCATGCGTCGATAGTAAGCTGCGAGCGCACGCTCTTTTTCAGCCTCCGCAGATTTCATTAGTACAGCCTGTGCACGCATTTCCTCGGCGTAAGGTTCGGTCGCAGGGCGTAGTCCCATTAAAGAATCAACATACAGACCAGGTGACGCAACGCGAATTTTCTTTCTACCTGCTAGCTCTGGTGAGTTATCTAACCCGGCTTTTTGTGTTAACGACGACATTAATTCATCCAATCGACTCAACAATTGCTTAACCTGATCGACTAATTCAACTTCTGTACCTGCTGCGACCAGTCGTGGTTTTATAGCTAATTGGAGTTCGTCATAAAGCTTTTGGTCATCGCTATCCATGCGACCCAACAGTCCGGGTTCACCGGATGTGGGTACGTATTCCTCATTGAGAAGGTTCAAGAATTTTCGTATAACGAGATGCCAATAAGCAAGGTAAGTAGCCGCGTAAGCTTGCGAGCCAAGGGCAGCCGAGATGCTGAAAGGAAGCCGATGAATGTCAAAAGGCGCAAAAGCGTCTGGCAAATTCTCTACGGATAATACGCGAGGGATGGTGATGCCGCTTCCAGCAACCGCTTCAATCCCAGACTCTGAGACAAAACCCAAATCCTCAGCATGAAGCCCTGTTGCTAGTATGTTGTAGAGTCGGTAAAAAAGCAGATTGAGCGTTCGTCCCTCGTTGATATTCTTGATTTTGATCGTTGTAGACTCTGTGCGAGACGCTTCGGTCTTCATAGTCGAAGACGAGCGCACTTCTTGTCGCGTATTTCTTGTGATGTTGCTTGCTGCCTTCTTCGCGATTCGCTCAAAGGATCTAGCGAACTGACTGGTACTCGTCTTATTTTCTCCGCTAGAGGAAGCAGAACCACTAAAGCCTTTATACGATCCAGATGCCGAGGCCGACCAAGAGTTGCTAGAGCTCTGCTCAGATGTGGTTCTCGCTTCTTTCTCGATCTCCGTGCTAAGTTCTTGAGAACTTGTTTCTGTCAGGTCGAGAATAGATACAGTAGAACGCACGTCTTCTGAACTGCGACTTGTGCGCTGCTCAACAGTAAGTGTCCGATCTTCGCCTGGTGCCAGATTCATCGTGTACACCAATTCACCGAGTTCCGCACCCACCCATGATGTTCGGTAGGCAAGCGTCTCTTCAAAATAAACTTGGGGCATTCTTACAGGTTGTATGCCCATGTGCGGCCTCTTGATTATGTGGTACTTGGTCACCATCAAGCCTTTGCTGATTTTTTGCTCGTAGACAGGTAACCACACAGCGCAACGAACACGAAAAGACTCGTCGTACTCACATCGGTACATCACCTCGTCTAGGTCTATTCCTTCAGCAGTTCGGTACAAATTTCCGACTCGCTCAAAGCGAAAATTTTCAAATCCCTTACTGGCCAGCCATTCCTCCTCATCAGAAAACGGGTCTAGATCGACGCGCACTTTTTCATATTTCGTCACCGTCTTGAAATGCTGAACGAATTCAGTCCATTCGCGTGTACCGCCGCCGCCGCCGATGCCAAAGAACCCAGAGCTAGACCAGCTGCTTTGTCGTCTATGCTCCGAAACCCAGGCGATTTGAGTTTGATACGGCCGGTAAAGTTTCCCCGGCTCTAAATCGAAAGAACTACCATCTTCGAAATTGAACTTTTCTTGCTCGACAGCAAGTTTGTACCCCAAGGCGCTAGCTCGATCTACTAGTTCCGATTTTCTGAGCGCGCGCTCGACATCCGGTGCCTTCATTGTCATTACAGCTCTGATGAGTCCGTTTACCTGAGATTCGTCCAGCAGTTGGGTAACAGCTGCAACTCCAAGGTTATCTGCCGTCTCCGACAGTTTTGATGTGAAGTTTTTAATCGAATCTAATTCACTGGATTGCCGCAAAATTAAGGCTGGGCCGAGATCAACGCTTGTCGCCTCGGTGAGCAGGTCCTGCGGCAATTTGTTCATGTTGCTGTCGCGCGCGCATTGTTGAAGGGAATCGATTTTTGTATTGAGTAGACCCCGAAATGCTTCCACCGAAATGAAGTCTAAAGCCACTATTTGCTCTCCTTGTTTAGGAACAAGTAAGAAGCTGCGTTGCGCGACAGGGTGATGGATTGCAAAACCATTCGCGGGCGGCGACCACTCGGCTACCAAATCAACCCAACGGTTTCCCCACGAACCAGCGACAGTAGCACCGTTCGAATTAACTGCTGGTTTGCGACTAACACGTGGAACGACGTAAGAATCTTCTGTAAAGAACTTATCTGCAATCGACGGGATTTTGTCGTTCCAAAGTCGCATCCAGTGCGACACAAAGTAGTCGAAGTTCCCGACTTCCTTGAAACCCATAGCAGGCTGTGCTGAATAGCTTGCTGTAAGGTTTGGGTTCATTACTTCGCTAAGCGAGACCTCGACTCGCCTAGAACGTTTGATGGAAAGTGCCTGCATTCCCCCCACATCATCAGCTGGTTTTTTAATTGTTAGGTGTTCTTTCAGCGCCGCGGAATCAAGGTCTAACAATATTGCGTCACGTTGCGGTACCGCGGGAGTGCTGGGTACAGGCTCAGTAAGTCCACCACCATCTCGTAAGTATCGAACTGCAACATAGCCCTCTAGACGAGAGTTTTGGAAAACTGTACGAACAAAAATCCAACCTTCAACGCGCTCTCCCAATAAAGTTACAGGATGCTGTGAAGGCAGCGTCGCGATTAGATTTTGGTCTGTTTCGCCCACCGGATCGAAGGGGCTTGAACGAATATTAAGTGACTCTGTGGTAAATGAAATTCGATACATGACGTTCCTTTTTTATGTCTCCAGTCTTCACGGAATTGCCCAACTGGCATAGATTAAACGGGTTTCTAAATGGTGTTGCATGTTATTTGTGTTCTGCACTCGAAAGATAGTATATCCCCATCATGGCGGTAGCCCTCACTCCCACTCAATACTAGCCGGTGGCTTCCCCGAAATATCATAACCACCCGATTCAACCCGCGTACTTCATTGATTATCCGGTTCGATACTTTACCCAGCAAATCATAGGGCAATCCCGGCCAATGCGCGGTCATGAAGTCGGTGGTTTGTACTGCCCTAAGTGCTACTACATTTTCATACGTTCGCCCGTCGCCCATTACGCCTACGCTTTTAATCGGTAAATACACGGGGAAGGCTTGGGCAACCTTGTTGTACTAGCTAACCCCGTTTTCGTTTGCACGGTTATGCGGTTCTTCGATAAAAATTGCGTCGATGCACAGCAATAAATTTGCGACCAATCTCAACCGGTATTTAAACGACACCCAAATCCGCAAAAGCCTTAATCTTTACCGCCCCATCCGGAAATCGTGCCACCACTTCCAACTCCCCGCCCATGGCCTCAATGTGACTGCGCAATGTAGACACGTACATGTCCGCGCGTCGCTCAAGCTTAGCAATGGTGGGTTGTTGCACATGCAACGCGTCGGCAAGCATTTTTTGCGATAGCCCGCGTGCTCGGCGTAGTTCATTCAAGGGCATTTCTGCGAGCATGAGTTGCGCTTGCTGTTCAGATAGCGTACGTGCAGCTGGAGACATTTTTGCACGCAGTATTGAAAAATTCTTAGCCATCATATTTCTCCTTCGCGCTTCAATTGAATTAGATGTTCGTCGTAGAGTTTGCCCGCAATCGGCACATATGAACATGGCGTCGGCTTAGCGTAATAAATTTGCGGTGTCGAGGGTGGCTGCGCTTAAAATTCTTACGCCTAATTCGCGGCTGGGGTCGTTTATTGTCATTTAACCTGCGCTTCGATCAGCGCTCTATCTCTTTCTAACTCAGTCTGCAATTCAGTTTCACTCGGAATGAAATACTGATACTTGCTGGCAAAAAGCTGCGGTTTATCGGCCAACAATGAATATTTAGCAACCGCTGCGTTTCGTTCCGAGCATAGGATAAGCCCAAGGGTCGGGTTGTCTCCCTCGCCGCGATGTTGCGCGTCAAACACACGTACGTACATGTCCATCTGGCCGACGTCTTGGTGCGCGAGTTTTCCTACTTTTAAGTCAATGAGCACAAAGCACTTTAGCAGGTAATTGTAAAAAACAAGATCAATAAAGCAGTCCTCGCCTTCTATGCGAACGTGCTTTTGCCGGGCAACGAAAGCGAAGCCTTTGCCCAGTTCCATTAGAATTTTTTCAATTGATTCAGCAAACCTTGCTCTAAATCTTGCTCGTACAAGTCAGCACTTGGTTGTGCGCCTAGAAATTCTAGTACGTAGGGGTCGCGAATGAAATCACGCGGGTCGGATGCCGCCTCGATCGCGATGTGATGGGCGGCTTCAGCTTGCACGCCAGCTTTGCCTTTTTCTTGCGTGCCAAGTAGGCGCTCGTAAAAAAGTGTCGCTATTTGTCTATCAAGCGCCCGCACGCTCCAGCCCTGCTGCGCAGCCTCGTTGGCGTACCAGTCGCGCGCTACAGGTGATGTCACCCGTAACAGGGTCTTAAAGTGTGACCAGCTCAATTCTCTCCACACTGTGGAGAGAATTGGGAACTGGCTGTAAAACAGACGATAGTTCCATAAACTTTGTACTGAAAAGCCACTACCAAATTCGTCGGTTAGCCGTTTTGCTAGTGCGGGCAGCACTTGCTTGCCGTAGGCGGCACGTTGTTGGCCACGCTGTTCGTCTTCGACAATCATTCGCCCAATTTGCCAGTAGGTTTGCACCATTGCGGTATTTATTGTTTGCCGTACGTATATTTTTGTAGAGAGCAACAAATTACGGATGTGCAGGTGCAAACCATCGGAAGTAGTTAATGTTACTTCTTCGCGATTTTCGTCGGATGATGGTTCAGCGGGGTTCATTTGGCAATTGCATTCATGACAATTCGATCGCTAACAAGGCCTTGTGCGCTGACAATATCACTCCCACTCAATAGTAGCCGGTGGCTTCCCAGAAACATCATAAACCACGCGATTAAACCCACGCACTTCGTTAATTATCCTATTCGACACTTTGCCCAATAAGTCATAGGGCAATTCCGCCCAATGCGCGGTCATGAAGTCTGTGGTTTGCACCGCTCTAAGTGCCACTACGTTTTCATACGTGCGCCCGTCGCCCATTACGCCCACGCTTTTAATCGGCAAATACACGGCGAAGGCTTGGGCTACTTTGTTGTACCAACTCACACCCCGTTCGTCTTTGTGGCTATGCAGTTCTTCGATAAAAATAGCGTCCGCTCTTCGCAATAAATTTGCGGCTTCTAAGGTGACCGCACCTAAAATTCTCACGCCTAGTCCCGGCCCTGGGAAGGGGTGGCGGTAGACCATTTCTTTTGGGAGGCCTAGTTCTAAGCCCAATAGGCGTACTTCGTCTTTAAACAGCTCTCTCAGCGGTTCAAGCAGCTTTAAATGTAGGGTGTCGGGTAGGCCACCTACGTTGTGGTGGCTTTTGATGGTGGTGGCTTTTTTGGCACCTTTGCCAACTGAGGCGGATGCGGATTCGATTACGTCTGGGTAGATGGTGCCTTGCGCTAACCATTTGGCGTTGGCAATTTTGGCACTTTCGCGTTGGAATACATCTACGAATAATTTGCCGATTATTTTGCGTTTTTGTTCTGGGTCGGCAACCCCTGCAAGTGCTGCTATAAATTCAGCGCTGGCATCAACGATGATGACTTTCATGTGTAGGTGTTCAGCAAATATTTTGCGTACTTGCTCGGTTTCGTTCAAGCGCATTAGGCCGTTGTCAACGTACACGCAGGTAAGTTGGTCGCCGATGGCTTTGTGGATTAGGGCGGCGGCAACGGATGAGTCAACCCCGCCGGAAAGCCCTAAAATAACGGCTTCCGAGCCTACTTGCGCTTTAATATTGGCGATGCATTGCGGTACGTAGGCGGGCATATTCCATGCACCGTCGCACCCGCAAATGTCGTGTACAAAGCGGCTGATGATGGCGCTGCCTTGTTTGGTGTGAGTTACTTCAGGGTGAAACTGCACGGCGTAAAAGCGGCGTGTTTCGTCCGCCATGCCGGCGATGGGGCAGGTGGCGTTGGATGCAATAATTTTAAAGCCTTGGGGTAGGGTAGAAACCTTATCGCCGTGAGACATCCACACATCGAGCAGGCCGTGGCCGTCCGCGTTGGTGGCGTCTTGAATGCCATCGAATAATTTGCTGTGGCCTTGCGCGCGCACTTGGGCATAGCCAAATTCACGCACTTTGCCGTTCTCCACCGTGCCGCCTAATTGCGCTGCCATGGTTTGCATGCCGTAGCAAATGCCTAACACTGGCACGCCAAGTTCAAACACTATTTGTGGAGCGCGGGCGGTGTCTTCTTCTGTTACGGATGCATGGCTGCCGGATAAAATAATGCCACTGGGGGCAAAGGTATTGATGGCGGCGGCATCCATATCAAATGGATGACATTCGCTGTAGACGCCCGATTCACGGACTCTTCGGGCGATTAGCTGGGTAACTTGGCTGCCAAAATCTAGGATTAGTATCTTATGTTGCATGGTTTTTGTCCGGTGTTTGCGGGTGGGTTTTAAAGT
>JAYUOW010000303.1:0-8134 GCA_043760555.1 Betaproteobacteria bacterium | reverse complement strand
CGTTTGCTCAGCATTTGCCGTGCCTTCTAAGCGCTCAACAATCCATTTCAGCACCCGCATATTGTCGCCATAGCCTGGCCACATAAATTTATTGTCTGACCCTTTTCTAAACCAATTTACGCAGTAAAGTTTCGGTGCGTTTTGGCCTAATTTTGCGCCGATGTTGCACCAGTGAGCGAAGTAGTCGGCCATGTTGTAGCCGCAAAACGCCAGCATGGCAAAGGGGTCGCGGCGCACTACGCCTATTTGGCCGGTGATGGCGGCCGTGGTTTCGGATCCCATGGTGGCTGCCATGTAGACGCCTTCATTCCAGTTGTTGGCTTCTGTTACTAGGGGAACTGTGGTGGAGCGGCGGCCGCCGAATATCATGGCGGAAATTTCCACCCCTTTTGGGTCGTCCCACGCGACATCAAGCGATGGACATTGGCTGGCCGCCACGGTAAATCTAGCGTTGGCGTGTGCCGCTGGGCGGCCGCAATCTGGTGTCCATGGCTTGCCCTGCCAGTCGGTTAAATTTGGCGGCGCGATGGTTGTCATGCCGTCCCACCACACATCACCTTCGGGGGTGAGCGCCACGTTGGTAAATATGACATTGGCGTGCAGGGTTTTCATGCAGTTTGGGTTGGTTTCCATGCTGGTACCGGGTGCCACACCAAAAAATCCGGCTTCAGGATTGATGGCGCGTAGCTTGCCGTTTCCGTCTGGTTTTATCCATGCAATATCGTCGCCCACAGTGGTGATTTTCCAGCCTTGGGCGGCTAATGGTGCGGGCGGAATTAACATCGCAAAGTTGGTTTTGCCGCAGGCCGAAGGGAAAGCGGCGGTAACATAATGCTTTTTACCGGATGGGTTTTCAACGCCCAAAATTAGCATGTGTTCGGCTAACCAGCCTTCTTGCTTGCCCATCACGCTGGCGATCCGTAGCGCGAAGCATTTTTTACCTAATAGCGCGTTGCCGCCGTAACCCGATCCATATGACCAAATAGTGTGGGTTTCAGGAAAATGCACGATGTATTTATGGTCTTTATTGCACGGCCACGGCACATCAACTTCGCCGTCGGCCAAGGGTGCGCCAACCGAATGCAGCGCAGGCACAAAATCACCGTCATCACCCAACACATCCAACACGGCTTGCCCCATGCGCGTCATGATGCGCATGTTTACGGCCACGTAGGCGGAATCCGAAATTTCAACGCCAATATGCGCAATGGGTGAGCCAATCGGGCCCATGCTAAACGGCACCACATACATGGTGCGGCCGCGCATACAGCCGGTAAAAAGTTGGCTCAACTTTTCGCGCATCACGGCCGGTGCTTCCCAATTGTTGGTCGCACCGGCATCGTCTTTATTTTCAGAGCAAATAAAGGTGCGGTCTTCAACCCGCGCAACGTCAGACGGGTCGGAACAAGCAAGGTAGGAATTAGGCCGCAGCGTTTCGTTAAGTTTGGTAAACGTGCCCGCAGCCACTAATTCAGCGCAAAGCCGGTTGTATTCGGTTTGCGATCCATCGCACCAATAAATATTATCCGGTTGCGTCAGGGCGGCAATTTCATCTACCCACGCTAATAATTTTTGATTGTTGGTGGGATTGTTTGCGGCATCTTGGGCGAAAACAGGTTTAACCATTGCGTGCATAGCGGCTCCGAGCGGGGATGAGTGGGATTCAACTTAAGCGGAATTTTAACTACAGAACTGTAATTATCCCATACCAATTTAGAGGTGGTATTCGAAAGCTATGCTTTAGATGCATAGAATAATTCGAAAGCCTCCTTTGAAACACGTATAAGCCATTGAATTTAAATATTTAATTTGCAAATCTCCGTAGTTTCGCTTTTTAATAATTTATGTGTCGCGGCGCGCAAAAATTATTGATGAAATTACATAAATGTAGTTTTTAACGTTGAGTTTGGATCGGCACTAGGCGCAAATTATTGTGCTTTGTGGCGAGCGCATTCTGATGTGGATGCATCAACGCATCAATTTTCTGGAGGTTCTCATGCTCACTACTTTCAATATTGCCGATGACGTGAATTTGGCGCAAGCGCCAAACATACACTGGCAGCATATTCTTTGTTCTCGCCAGGTAACCGACAGCTATCTCGTCGCGCTAGCGGTAAAACACAAAGGTCGCTTCGTTTCGTTCGACTAAAATTTACCGATCAGCGCAGTCATTGGCGCTACCGATCAGCATGTTGTGGTGCTAAGCAGATAGGGCCTGCGTTAATCCCGCAACCACCGCAACATCGCCGGAAACGGTTCCACGCCAAGCTCCTTCACGCGCCTCGTACCTGCAGCCATCCCCGCGCTTTCAAGTCGCATCAAGCCCGGAAACACGCCAAGTGAAAAGCCCATTAACAACCCTTCGCTGCGGCCGTGATAGCCATCGGCGTGAAACACCAGCTCTGGCGGTAGCGCCAAATGCACTGCGGCCGCGTAGGACCAAGCCAGTGCGCCAAGCTCAATCTCATCCATCAGCGCTGCGGGAATTGGTAAGCCGTTGGCCTGATGTTGTGTACGCACCGTTTGTGGGAGTAACGCCAAATGCTCGGCTTCGTGCAGTAAATCGCCGCAGTTTTTAAGCGTTGGTCGATCAAACACAATAGTTGCGCCACGAATTTCTACGCCAGGTAAAAATGTGTCGTTGGGTAGCGAGTCTTCACGCACCAATAAGCCAACTTCTTGGCTTAAAAACACGATAATGTTATCGGTGGGGCAAGTGCTCATAGCGAAAGTGGCGATAAATAGTGGCTGGAGACGTCCTATTATCCCGCAAGGCGACTACCTTCGGGCGTAGGGCATCTTCAGGCATTTATTGGCAATTTTCTAACGGCTGACGAACCTACCTGCTTAGGTGGTATTTATCGCGCTTTGCTGCGGCTACACTAACGCCGAAGCTATAAAAATATACTTTACTTTAGTTGCACAACTGCTTTGCGGCACGTTGGCAGATAATTTTAATTGCGCGTTTTGCGCTAACGATTTACCCCCCTGTTCTCCTCACGTGTTCGCAATGCATTCGCGGGCGCGTAAGGAGATTTTTTTGGCGTAAATATTGCCGCTAAACCAAAAACGGCATTCCCGTTTGCCGCGCGAAGCGATTCAAGTTTGGAAACACCTGCGTAAGCTCGGTAGCGCTGCTGGCACCCATCCATTTGGCAAACGTGGCACCGTATTCATCGACTGATGTGTAGGGCAGCAGGCGGCCTTGGCCAATGTCGTAGGCGCTGGCTAGTGCGATGGTGGGGAATTCTTGATTGATGCCGGATCCGCCATAAAATTTACCGCCCAATACTGCACCGCCGAGCACAAAGTTATGCCCCCCCCAGCCGTGGTCAGAACCCGTGCCGTTTGATGTGAGGGTGCGGCCAAAATCGCTCATGGTGAAGGTGGTGATGTTGTTGGCTAAGCCTTGGGCTTTGGTCCAGTTGTAGAACCAAACTAAGGCTTCGTCTAGCTGACGCAATAAATCGTTGTGTAGGCCCGCCAATATTGGCGTGGCGTTGTTTGAGTCTTTAAATTGGTCGCCGTGGTTATCAAAACCACTCATGGATACAAAGAAAATTTGGCGCTTAACACCCAGCGTGTTGCGGGCGGCAATCATGCTGGCAACAGATCTTAGTTGTATCGCTAAGCGGTTAGCAGACGGCCGACCTGATGAGCTAGTCATGGTCACTGGTGGGTTTGGTGTGATGGGGAATTTCTCGCTTACTACTCCTGCGGCATCTCTTACAGGCTCCCCGGCTGCTGTTAAATTATAGAGAGCGGCATTCACGAATTCGCCCGTGCTGCGGGCAGTGGAGGCCATATTGGCCCATTGCTGTTCCAAGATATTGGTGCGTGGTGTGGCTAGATGCGCTTCATAAGCGACCTGCGGAGCGGGGCGTTGCGGAGACCAATTATCCCAATCGCGATACGCCCGCAACCGCCTTACTATCGTGCTTTTTGAGTTGTTCCAACCGGCGACGGAATAGCTTGAAACGCGGTCGCCTTTTTGGAACAAACTTTGCCCTGATACGCTGATAGAAACCGATACTCGGCTATTGCCGTTAGCCGATTCAATGATGTCGGCCAATCGCCCCCCCCAGCCGTTTTCTGCGGGGTAATCGGCGCGACCAGTTTGCCAGTGGTTTTGCATGTCTGAATGCGAAAACAATTGCGGTGGCAAGTTAACTTGGCCTTGGTACTGCGCCATCGTTGTGGGCTGCAGCAGCACGCCAACGTTGCTGACAACAGCGAGCTTTTTCTCAGTGTTAAATATGTTGGCAAGCCCTGTTAATGCGGGATGGAAGCCAAACGCGCGTCCGGGTACGCCCGGGCTAATAGGAATAGTGCTGGCTGCAGGAATCGCCAAATTGCCGCGCGCGGCAGCGTATGCGGCGTATTCGCCACCCAAAGGAATAATAGCGTTATTGCTATCATTGCCGCCAAATAAAAACACGCAAACCGTGGCGCGGTAGTCGTCAAATGGCCCAGCAGCATTGGCAGCTTGCATAATGCCGCCCAGCATAGGCGTGGCGGCTACCGTGCCCATTACTTTCATGAACTTGCGACGGTCGGTATGGAGACTTACTGTATCGCTAGGAGTGATAATTTTAGTCATGATGGTTCCTTATTTTTGAACCGTATATTCGGGAGAATTGAGGATGTGCCACAGCACCTGATACACCCGATCACGCGCTTGATTGGAGGCGTTGGAGTCGGTAAGCTTGGTGGCAACATCAACCATGTCAGACTTAAATTTAGCGCTCATTTGTCCAGCCATAAACGTCATATTTAACGCTTCTACCATCACCAATGGGTTGCCCGATAAGCTGGTGTAAAAGCTGTAATCAGGGTTGGTGCGTTTGCTGGCTTCATCACCCGCACCGAAGCCACCAAGGATGCCCCATTTTGAAAAATCCGCAAAACCGCCAATGGTGGCGCTATTGGTAATTTCAAATTCGGGGCCTACTAGTTTTGCAGTTTCAATTGGGCCCGTTGGGGCAAAGTCAGGATGGTAAAAATTAAATACCGATGGTGCACGCAACGGCCCTTGGCCAATTGCATCGGAGCCGCTTAAATCCCAAATTGAGCTATAACTGCCACCAGCCATCTTGCCGCCAAACGCGCGATGCGCTTGAGTAAAGCGCATTACCGGCTCGCGCACTTTGCCGAAGAAGCTTTGTTGTTTTTCAAGCGGCGCGCGGGCTTCTTCGTCCATCAAGATTGCCGTAATTACGGCTTTCATATCGCCGCGCACGCCAGCACCGTTGTTGTTGAATACCGTTGCAACGCGGCGTACATAGCCACCGGTTGGGTTGCTGGTGACTAAACGTTGAATCAATTGAGCGGTGATGAATGGCGCGACGTTGGGGTGATTAAACACATTGTCGATTGCGTCTTCAAGGTCTTTTTCAGCCGTTTGGCCAGCCGGTAAATTTTGCTTGAAGTTAGACGAGCCGGGGTAAACCAACAATGCCTTGGCACCGGTATCGTGCGCCGGGCCTGCGATGTCGCGCTTGTTATCGGCAGCGCGATAGGCGCTGGTCCACGGCTGCATCGGTGTTGACCATGCAACACAGGCTTTTTCACCACTTGCGGTGTCCATCGGATAGGGTACATCCGGATACAACCAGCGCCATGTTTTAGCTTGATCTTGGTTGGCAAAAGTCCAGCCGGTGAGGGCGCGCGCTAAATTTTGTGCGGTGGCTTCGGAATAGGTTTCGACAGTTTTGCCGTTCACTAGTTGCGTGGTGCCGTCAATGTTGAGCATGACGGTGCCAATAGAAAATAATTGCAGCAATTCGCGCGCGTAGTTTTCATTCGGTATTGAGTTAAGCACCGCGTCGGCTTTGCCGCTTTGCTTCATGTCAAGGTAATCGCCCATGGCGGGGCTCATGGTTACATCACGCAAAATATCGCGGAAGTTACCGAAGGCGTGGCGGCCGAGCAGATCTAAATATCCGCCTGTTGCGCAGGGTTGGTCAAGAAGCGTGTTTTGGTTGAGCGAGATGACTAATATTTGCGAAAGGGCGTTCACCACACGTTGGCGCAATTGATCGTTAGCTTCAAAATATTGCTTCCACAGCAAGCCCGACATCACCGCCCAACTGCGTTCAGGATAGTCTGCATTGGCGCGTACTTGGGGCAAGTACAGCGATTGCGGTGTGCTAATTTGCTCGGCAATGTAGGCGCTTGCGCCTAGGTTAGATACCCGTGCGATTTCGGCTTGGGTTGAGCCGAATGTGGTTTGGGTAAGCAAACGCGACGCATCGTTTCGCGTCATGCTGGCTGCGGGTACATTGACGCCGGGGGGGGTTAATACGTAACCGTCAATACGTACATATACCCAGCCGCGCGCACCGGTCAAAATATTTTTCTCGTTCTCGTCCGTTGTCCATAAAAACTTGTTGAGCGGTGCAAAGTACAGCACGTATAAGGGCAAAGTATTTGCGCTTGGCGCGGCGGGTTGCGTCAAGATATAGCAATCAATACCGTCAGAGCTATTTCCGGGTATCGCTTTCATCGTGGCGTGCTCAAGTGGGTCTGTCGTCCAGTGGTGCCAGCGAGTTGTGGCGTTATGGATACGGTAATAGGGAGTGAGCGAAACGCCCGCGTAGGTACCGCTGGTGTCTAGGCAACGGTGCGCTAAGTTTTCTTGGTTCCAACCGCGCGTGGCTAAAACGTTATATTCATTTAGATCCGACGTGTACAAATGCGCGAGCGTTACCGGGCTGTATAGGCGGTAGCGCGGCTTCGGGTTCTGCGCACTTGCTTCCAGCGCAACGGCAGATAGCGAACAAGCGGCGATGGCGAGCATCAATGTATTTTTGCGTAAATGCTGTATTGGCTTTGCGAGCTGCTTCATAAATGCCTCTTTTAAACTGAGTAAATTCAAACTTGAAGCTAGATTAGGGGAGATATGAACAATTGTCAGTGCTTAACTTAACAGATTTTGGCTGTTTGCGTGTGAAGCGCGGATGAGCTTTAATTCGAGTGTGCGAGGCTGCACTTAAGTCAGTAAAAATAAGTTTCAACACTCGCTTTGATGACGACCCAAAATTAGCCGATAATTGCTTTCTACTTATTTGAAATTGTTGGCAATGAGCAAAGCCTTCACCAAAGAAACCGATCAAGACAACGATGACGACGCGTTTCCAGCGGCACTAGCCATCCCTGCAGGTAGCAAAAACTATGTGACGCCCGATGGTCATAAGCGCTTGAATGCGGAGCTGTTGCATCTGCTCGATCATGAGCGGCCACAAATGACAGCGGTGGTTTCTTGGGCGGCTAAAAACGGTGATCGTAGTGAAAATGGCGATTATTTGTACGGCAAAAAACGTCTGCGAGAAATTGATCGGCGGATTCGCTTTTTAAATAAACGCATTGATAGCGCTGAGATTGTTGACCCAGCGGCACCGCGCGAGCCAGAAGCTGCCGAACGCGTGTTTTTTGGTGCGACAGTGACTTACGCCGAACCAGATGGTAGTGAGAAAACCATTAGCATCGTTGGCTTGGATGAGCTTGATTTAGCGCGTAACTACATCACCTGGATTTCGCCCTTAGCACGTACTCTGTTGAAAGCGCGAGAAGGTGACACCGTGTTGCTGCGTGCGCCATCGGGCAATATTGAATTGGAAGTGATTACGGTGGCCTACAAAGCGATTCACATCGACCCATTTGTGCCCTTGTTGCTGGATGTGCCGAGCCCGAATGCAGGTGCATAGCGATGCTGTTTTTAAAGCTATTTTTAGTCCCGTTTTTTCTAGGCATCATCTCCCTCGCGGGCAAATATCTAGGCCCTAATTTTGCTGGGTGGTTAGCGGGCTTACCGGTAATCGTAGGGCCTATATTATTGCTCGTCGCAATTGACCAAGGCCCCCTGTTTGCAGGTGCTTCCGCTGTATTCACGTTAGCTACAGTGGGTGCGGTGATGGGCTTTGCGGTGGGCTATGCTTGGTGCGCTACACGGGTGAATTGGCCATTGGCGGCATTGGGTGGATTAACCGCTTGGTTTGCGATGGCGGCCTTGATATTTGCGGTAGCGTGGACGTTGCCCACAGCCATTGCGTTTGCGGCCTTCGTGTTGTTTGTAGCGCCGCGTATTTTTCCAAAATCAGCAGCCGTAACCAAGCCCGCACCATTGCCTCACGGT
>JAYUOW010000302.1:0-8145 GCA_043760555.1 Betaproteobacteria bacterium | reverse complement strand
AATTTGTTACATATCAATGATTCCACTCTCCTACGCTCAAGCCGCCGCCCGCTCTGCCGCCGCCATCTGGCACCCGTGCACGCAGATGAAGCACCTAGAACGCTTCCCGCTGATTCCCATCGCGCGCGGCGAAGGCGCTTGGTTGTTCGACTACGACGGCAATCGCCTGCTCGATGGCATAAGCTCATGGTGGACGAATTTATTCGGCCACGCCAACCCGCGCATTAACGCAGCACTCATCAAGCAGTTAGGCATGTTAGAACACGCCATGCTCGCAGGCTTTACCCACGCCCCTGCCATTGAGCTTGCGGAACGCTTAAGCGCATTAACAGGACTAGGCCACGCGTTTTTTGCCAGCGATGGGGCTTCAGCCACCGAGATTGCTCTGAAGATGAGCTTTCACTGCCATCGCAATAACGGCAAGGTAAAAAAACAGAAATTTATCATGCTCGATGGTGCCTATCACGGCGAAACGATTGGCGCGTTAGCAGTCACAGACGTCGCGATTTTTAAAGATGCCTATGGCGATTTGTTGAACCACAATTTCATACTGGCAGGCCCACGTTTTACTGACGCAGCGCACGGTATAACGATGGAAAACGGCTGCTGTGCTGAATGCATACCTGCCGCTAACGCTAGATTAGACGGGCTTCTTCAAGCCCATCACGAAGAAATTGCGGCTTTCATTATCGAGCCGCTCGTGCAAGGCGCTAACGGCATGCGCTTCATTCCTGCCGCCTACTTACGCCACGCAAGGGAAGCCACTGCCAAATATAATGTCCACTTAATTTGCGATGAAATTATGACCGGCTTTGGCCGTACCGGCACATTGTTCGCCTATGAGCAGGCAGGCATCAAACCCGATTTATTGTGTCTATCTAAAGGCATCACCGCAGGCTATTTGCCACTATCGTGTGTGCTCAGCAGCGATGCCATTTACGCGGCTTTTTATGAAGACGACACCGCCAGAGGCTTCCTGCATTCGCACTCGTATACGGGTAACGCGCTGGCGTGCGTAGCGGCAATCGCAAGTTTAGATATTTTTGCAGCAGACAATGTGCTGACCGTAAATAAAGAAAAAGCCGCGCGCTTCAACGTCATCGCCGAACCATTAAAGCAACACCAGCACGTCAGCAACTTCCGCCACATCGGCATGATCTGGGCATTCGACATCACCGCCTCCTATGCAAAAGAAGCAGCGTTCGGAAAACAGTTTTTTAACCGCGCCATGCAGTACGGCGTAATACTCCGCCCCATCGGCAACACCGTTTACTTTATGCCGCCGTACATCATTGATGATGCGCAATTCGCATTGATGGTGGAAGCTTGTTTGAAGGTGATGGATGAACTATGGAATGGCTGTAAACCCCCGTAAATAGGGCGTCTACAACCACTATTGCGCGGGCCAAACATAACCAATCGCATCACTATTCCCATCAACATCACGCAGCAATTCCCAATGGGATGCATTACGCAAATACTGCACCTCATTCGGGTTCGTCACCAATAATTCCTGCACACTCCCGCGTCGCTTAAACCGATACAACGGCACCGTGCCCGCCACGCCCGCTTGCTTGTACACATAGCCATCAATGCCGTCATCGCGAAACACCGCAGGGTTTAAGCGCATGGTTTGGTACTCGGTAAAGCTGGTGGTCCAAATTGGCAATTTCGAATCTTCGCGATACAAGCGATACAACGGCCAAGCGGTGATGCCGTTAACGATAGACGCTTTGTTAGGCACACTAAACACATAACCCTGCGCCACGTAACGCATCTTATCGAACACCAATGCAGCGTATTCAGTGGGGTTGTTGGTCAGCACAAACACTTCATCCGGCACGCCCACCACGCGATACCAAGGCTTGCGATGCGGTGTGTCGTCAGGCAAGGTGCTGACCGATGTGGCAGCAAAATATTCGGTGGAAACCGGGCGTGGAAACGCGCCATCCGCAAAGAAGCAGGAAAGGCCACCGCCGGCGATCGCGCAGGGCCATGTTTGGCCGGCGCGCTCTACTTTGCCGTAGGGATTATTTACACTTGCGAGTGAAGCGATCTGCGCACCAATTAAAGAAACTGCGACTACGCCTTGAGATAGCGTGTTCCAGCATTTTAGAAGCCCGTTGCCTAACCCACAGGAATTCACGATACTCACCAGACCTGAACCCGCTGGCACCGTAATCAGAGCGCCGCGCGGCACGGAACAAATTCTGCGCGTGAAACCGCCACAGTCTACAAGCACACGCCCACCCCAACAAAATACTTCCCCATTCGCCTTCAGTGCGCAAATACGATTACCACCATCTGGCCTGCCGACGGCGGCGAATCGGTCGAAGGTGGGATCAGTCCATTCACTCCATCTTGAATCATCGTAATCGCTCAATAGCACAACACCGTTGGCTACCCCGAGCACCTCGATAGGCTGCGCACTTGAGGTGAAACTGGCGTTATTAAAACTGGAATTTGCATTGCTGCCCCAGCAATAAACTCCGCCACCTTTCGCCGTACAGATATAGCCTAGACCCACGACGACCGATGTAACTCCGCGACCAAATCCATGTATCCATTGCGGCTCCAGCGTGAGTGTTCCCGACGTATTTAGTAGCTGCGTCGCATCGCGACTGGTTGCGACGAGCGCAGGCCCTGATCCCCAGCACTTCAGCCCACCATCAACGAGCGCACACGTACTGCTGCCCGCGCCCACGACGACCGCGGTCACGCCACTTCCCGCTGGAATTGTTTCGATTGGCGCCGCACTATCAGCTTTTGTGCCGTTGCCCAACATTCCGCTCGCGTTACTACCCCAACATTGCACACCGCCCGCCACAACGGCGCAATAACTGCCCAGTGCGCCACCTACGCCACTAATTTTAGTGGCACCGCTTCTAGGCGCAATGGTCACCTTCATCGCATCGGGTTCGTTTAGAGTTGGCCGCCGCTGCAAGGTATTGCCATCAGTACAAAATACCCCGCCATCTTTCACAATACAGGCATGCCCAGATTGAATCGCTGCATCCACAATTTGCGCGTTCGGCGTGATCACCTGTGTCAGGTTTGCATTTACCACACCACTTTTGTTGCCCAACTGCCCATTATCAGCGACCCCATAGCATCGGACTTTTGCATAGGTCACCATACAAACCGAGTTTAGTGTGAACGCAAGATCGGTGATGTTTTCGGATGCTGGTCGAGCAACGATGGGCGTGTTGGAGCCGAAAGGCAGCGTCGGTAAATAACCCCAACACCAAAGCGCACCGTCTCTCAATGCACAGGTTCCAAAATTTCCACCAAAAAGCTGATTGACGCCACTTTTTTCTGGAATGACCTGATAGAGCCGATTGGTGGGAATACCCGCTGCATTTGCGCTCCAGTCATTTTGACAACGCACACCTCCATTAGCGGCAATACAAAAATAGCCCCCGTTGTAGTTGCCAAAAATGACATCATCCGTAATTTGAGTAGGGTCATCGCTAGTAATTGGAAAGCGGCCACCCCAACACTGCAATGCACCCCGAAGCACCGCACAGGTAATGGTATCGCCCGAACGCAATTTGGTCACACCACTGCCCGCCGGAATACGCTGCACAATTTTGCGAACCCCATCACCCGTAGTGTCGGTGAGTGGATGCAAAAATGATGTGGCAATGGACTGCCAACATTGCACACCACCGGCCACAACTGCACACGCTTCGTTGCCGCCAGCGCTCACCGAAACATCAGAAACGCCGCTGCTAAAAGCAATAGCCTGTACCGGTTTAAGCAAATTTTTTACACTTCTATCGGGCGCGGTAAAGCGACTAATCGCACCCCAGCATTGCACCCCAGCATTGATCACAACGCAAGCAGAATTACCCCCAACGGCTACTCGAGTTACGCCGCTTTTGGGCGCAATTATTTGCTCAGCCACCGTGGCAACATTGGTACTTCCATTGCCGATTTTGCCGTCTCTATTACTGCCCCAGCAGCGCAAGCCGCCATCGGCTACCGCGCAATAAAATCCATCGGTGGTACTTGGCCCACTACCCGCAATTTGCGTTACCCCACTAAGCAAGCCATACACAACAAACTTCGTCAAAAATGTTTGGTTTTCACCAGTGCTATTAGTGGCAGTGATACTAATTGGGTAATTACCTTCCACCGTCGGCGTACCGGTAAAAGCGATATCACCTTTGCCGCTTTGGGTTGCAGTTATACCTGCTGGTAAGCCGGCAACACTGACCGTCGCAAAAGGTGCTGTACTAGTTAGCGTTAGGTTATCAACGAACGCATCGCCCACCTGCGCCAAGCGCATTTGCGGTGTGACCAGCGTGATGGCTGCGGTAGAAAATTGACTGCCCACCAGCAGGAAGGACATCGCAAACCAATAGCTTAAAGTGCGGCTTGTACGCAATAGCAAGGTGTTCATAAGCGTGCTCCATATTACCGACCGTAAGGGGCGTTTGCATCCGCGTCAAAAAAAATCGCGTGTTGCAGCGTCTGCGAAGATAGACTTGAGCCTTGCCTATAAGTTCAACCCATCTTGCTACTTCCGCGACCCCACATAATCCTTCGCAAACTGTACCGCTACACGCCCGCTACGCGCACCACGCTCCAGCGCCCACAGCAAAGCAGCTTTCCGAAAGTGCACTTCATCAAGCTCGGCATTTTGCACAATAATACTGCCTGAAGATGCCCTAATTTCGGCCATCTTCAGGTAGTGATCCACCCAATGTTTAGCTACTGCCAAATATTGCTCCTGATCAAAACCATAAAAAGTTAAGCACAGGCCGAAGCGTTCGGAGAGCGAAATTTTTTCTTCCGTCGTTTCGCCCGGATGTATCTCGCCGTCGTCGGCATGCACCGCTTCCATGTTCTCGCTCATCTTTTCGGGCATCAAGTGGCGGCGATTGCTGGTGGCATAAATTAGCGTGTTGTCTGCTGCGTGTGCAATGCTGCCGTCAAGTGCTACCTTCAACGATTTATAGCCGGGGTCATTGGCTTCAAACGACAAATCATCGCAAAAAATAATGAAGCGCTGCGGGGCGTTTGCAATTAAATCGGTGATGTCGGCAAGGTCAACAAGATCGGCTTTATCCACTTCAATTAAGCGCAAATTTTTTCGTGAAAATTGATTGAATGCCGCTTTAACAAGCGATGATTTACCCGTACCGCGCGCGCCGGTGAGCAGCACATTATTAGCGGACTTACCCTGCACAAACTGCCGCGTGTTTGCTTCAATACGTTCACGCTGGGCGTCGCAATCTAGCAGATCAGTAAAGCGTATATTGTGCGGATGCGGCACGGGTTGCAAAAACCCGTGGCCGTTTTTTTTGCGCCAACGAAAAGCCAGCTGCTTGGCAAAATCAGGCGCAGTAGGCGGCATGGGTAAATAGGCGTCCATGCGTTGCTGAAGCGATTGCAAGATGGTGATAAGTTGGTCGGCTTGATTGGGGTTCATGGTTGTGTGGGTAATGGCAAATCGTCATTATCCTTCATCATCAATAGATTAGCGGTTCTTGAACTAAACCGGCGCAGATGCGTCTATGGCTTAACGCAATTATTTTTTACCCTCATTGGATTGAAGCCATGCCCACCATTGCCAACGCACCAACCAACGCACCGCGCTATCGCACACTCATCGCCTGCGCGATGCTCGCGGGTGCGCTGCTCGCGAATGCGAGCGCACATGCCGCGATCAATTTACTCACAGCACAATTACGTTTAGCGCAGGTGGGCGAGGCTTTTGCCGATAACTTGATCCTCACGTCCGATTCTGCATTGGCAGCGGTCACTATTTCTGGCGCCCCATCGGGCATTATCGCCACCCACAATGGAAGCGGCAACATCGCGTTTGAGGGAACGCCGACCATTGCTGGCGTGTTTCCAATAAACCTCACCGCCCGCGATGTTACGGGCACAACACAGGTATTCACCACCTCGTTAACGGTACACGAAGCGCTTAGCGACATCACCGATTTGGCGGGTGCGAATGGCAACTATTGTGCGGTGGCGCAAGGCGGCTTGCGCTGTTGGGGCACGAGCATTCCCGGCCCGCTGCTTAACGGCGTCGCGGCTGCGGCTGTCGTTGCCACGCCCATCATTCCGGCCAATAGCGGTGTGACGAAAGTGGCGATGGGAATGCAAGCGATTTGTGTTGTCATCAACGGTGGGGTGCAATGTTTAGGCAATAATCGTACTGCCTCGCTGGGTGATGGCTCATTACAATCGCGACAACTCCCAATACAAACCATTCCGTTTGGTAGCGGCGCAACTGACATCGCGATCACCCAATGGCACGGTGCTGCCTGTGCCGTGGTAGCCGGTGGCGTGCAATGTTGGGGTGCTGATTTTGTCGAATCAAGCACAATCAAAGCACTAACCTTACCAATCCAACGTATTCCCGCTGGAAGTGGTGCCACTAAGATTACCGCCGGCGCTGATTTTCATTGTGCCGTTGTTGACGCTGGCGTGCAGTGCTGGGGCAACGGCTATGGTATAAATGCCTTGGAAACACCCGTAATTAGGGCGTTTCCAGCCAATAGCAATGCTACCGAAATCGTTGCAGGCACCGCACATGTATGCGTGACGATTGCTGGTGGCGTACAGTGTTGGGGCAAAAATGATACCCAACAAGTAGGTGGTACCGAAGCGCAATATTCTTACAACGCTCCCTTTCAAGCCATTGCTGCGCAAAGCAGCGCAAGTAAATTTTTCAATATTCCCGATGGCACCTGTGGCCTCGTCGCCGACGCGTTGTGGTGCTGGGGCCAAGTGCTATTGATGCCATTCAAATCCCCCTCACCCATTGTTGCGTTTCCTGCATCAGAAAAAATTACCCAGTTTGCCTACAACACCGAATCAATTTGCTATGTCACCAACAAACAGCTTCGCTGTTACAGCAAAGACGCAGGTGCGCAACTAGGCAATCGGACGACACGCATCAATGCGGGCTTCACGACCATCGTCAACGCGGGCAGCAATGTGTCTGCAGCTCATGTGTCGCCAAGGCTTGCCTGTACCGTGCAAAACGGTGGAGTGAATTGCGCCAGCACCGGAGCGAACGACACGATTGCTGAAAATTCAAGTCCATTAAAATTTATTGCCATCATAGCTCACGGCAGTGATGCCACCGCCGTTGATTCCAACAGTGCCACCACCTGCGCTGTAGTGCGTGGCGGCGTGCAGTGTTGGGGTGCCAATGGCGCAGGCATTTTGGGTAACGGCAATAGTGCAGACAGCGCACTGCCCGTGCAAACCATTGCCGCAAATAGCGGCGTTACAGCAATATCTGTAGGTGCTAATCATGCCTGCGCTATTCTGAATGGCAATGTGCAATGTTGGGGTAGCAATGCAACAGGACAAATAGGCGTGATTACCGACGCTACGACCTTAAATACGCCGCAAATAGTGGCAACCTTAGGCAGCAGCGTGACGGCAATTTCAGCGGGTGCGGGCTATACCTGTGCGGTAAAGAATGCTGGCTTGTATTGTTGGGGCACAGCCATCACGCGGGGCACTACGTTTGGCTTCCAAGTGCCCTTCTCGATTACTTATGTACTCAGTTCGGTGCCGCAAGAAATGATTGCTCCTGGAAGCGGCGTCACCGGAATTGAGACAAAGATAGACGGGCAACCGTGCGCGATTCAAGCTGACCAGATCATCTGCTTAAGCGGCGTTCGGCAGCTAGAACGCGCGCAATCACCTCCGGATACTGTGCCAAGATGGGTTGCGACACCGGCACAATACAAAGTCGAAAGCATAGCAGGCACCTGCGGTGTCGCCAGCGCAGGCGTGGTGTGCTGGGATATTACGCGTCGCTTTGTTGTGGGCGCTGGTGTTGCCGCAAGCGGTGCAAATATCGGCATCACCAAGCTTGCCGGTGGCACTGGTGCTACGGTGCGCAGCCGCTGGCCATGCGTGCTGGCAGGCGGCGGCGTAGCGTGTTTTTTTGTGGATAGCGCAAACCCCGCAACCAAAGCCGAAACCTATTCAACGGCTAGTGTCGTGAGCACACTGCCCGAGGTCTCACCAGACCGCACACCGTGGTATCGAATTGTAAGTTCGCCGGCAGAGGTATTTGTGTTGACCAACAATCCAAACGAATACGCAACACTGGCCGCTGACAAAGCAAACTACATTGCGCAGGGCTATGTATTTAGCCTGAGC
>JAYUOW010000301.1:0-8150 GCA_043760555.1 Betaproteobacteria bacterium | reverse complement strand
GCGTCAGCCCATTGCCGCGCTGCCCGCAAGCCGAATCTACGATGCGCGTAAATTTGCGCAACGCAATTGGCCTTGGTTGGTGGCAGCCAGTGTGTTTTTAGTCATGGGATTATTTTCCCTTAGCCAAATAGTGCGTGAACGAAACCTCGCGCTGGTTGCTGAAATTAAAGCGAAAGCCCAAGCCGAAAAAAGCTTGCGCACGGGAAATTTTATGGTGTCGCTATTTGAAAGTGCTGACCCAAACAAAGCTGGCGCACCGGTAACGACGGCGATGGATTTATTGGCCGTTGGCCGGGAAAGGCTATCAGAGCTGCCAGCGGACCAACATGAATTTAGAACCGCCACGTTATTAAGACTGGGGAAAATCCATGAAAATATTGGGATGTTTGATGAAGCGATAAATATCTATAACGAAGTCATTAGGTTAGAAAAAGCCATTGAAAACCCCACCGCAGTAAACCTTGAAGGCTATGCCAAGGCGCTCGATTGGTTGGCGGTGATCGAAAACAATAACGGCCGCCCAGCGTTAGCCGAAGCGCCTGCGCGGCAGTCTTTGGCGCTGCGGCAGCGTTTGCTCAATGTTCTCGCTGCAGGCCATCAGGATCACAAAAAGGCGGCGTTATCGGTCGCCGATGCGCAAGGGGCGTTAGGCATCGTGCTCACCAGCTTACGGCAGCGTGACGAAGCGCATCGCATGTTGCTGGCAGCGTTAGCAACACGAGAAAGCTTGAAGGGCACTTACTCAGATGAAGTTGGGTCAACCACCAATAATTTAGGCATGTTGTATGCGGCGTTTGGCGAATTCGCAGAAGCTGAAAAATATTATCAGCAGTCTATTAAAATTAAGAAAAAAATCTACGACGATCCAAATCAGCCAAAGTTACTCAACACCTTAATGAACTTAGGCACGGTGTTAAGCCAGCAACGCCGGTTTGCGGAATCTGAACCGCTACTGCGAAATGCTTACGCTGCACGCAAGAAAGCGCACGGGCTCAAAAGCGAAAAAGTGGCTACTGCAACTTATTTTTTAGCGTTGTCATTGCAAAGCATGGGGCAGTATTCTGAAGCTAAACTGCTTTACGTTGAGGCCAATAATAATCCAGCCCGTGCTGCCGATTTGCGCGGTGGCCGCCCCGTGGTTGTGGCCATCACGCTAAACGCCATGGGCACGCTGTATGAAGAAATGGGCGATAGCGAAAATGCCGAAGCGAGCTATCGCGAAGCGTTATCCATCACGGCAGCGCAGCTAAGTGCGGATGATCTCACGGTGGTCGATATAGAAAATAACTTGGGCCGGTTACAAACCAAAATTGGTAAGCTTATTGAGGCAGAAGCGCTATTGCGCCATGCCTACACTGTGCGTGTGGCGCGGCTTAGTGCTACGCACGTCGACGCGCAAGAAACGCTAATAAACTTAGCCGCAGTAGCAATCAAAACCGAAAATTACGCGCTGGCGCAAGAACGCATTGCGTACGTGAACGACTTGGCACTTAAACACCGCCCAAAACTTGTGCTGGATAAAATGGCCGTCGCGGCGCAACTTGCACAACAAACTAGCGCAGCCGACGCGTTAAAAATAGGGCAAGCCCGCAGCAATTTTGCGAAGCAAGTTTTTGGTGCGGAACATTTGATTTACCAGCGCATGCAGCAAGAATTAACTCGCGCAAATAGTGATAGAAAACCATGAACGCCCTCCAGCACGCCCAATTAAAATTGCTATTTCAGCCGTGCTTGCTCGCGCCCGCACGGCGGCGCGGCAAGGCAATATTGCTTGGGCGCTGCAAGAATACGCGGCGGCGCAAGTGCTGTGGGATAAGCATCACGGCGCCGCTAACAGTGCCGCATGGCTTAAAAAAAAGCGTCGGCACCGTTAATAATTGAGTGCTGCACCCCAGCGCAAAAGGCGGAAGGCCAAACAATGGCACAGAAAATATTATCTAACGTAGAATTGAAATTAGCACCAACATCACCGGTGTTGAAAGCATTAAAACGATTCGCAGTAGTAGGGTAATTTCCGACCCACGTTTGTTTCGCGTAGATAATAAAATACTATGGATTTAGCCGCACATCAAAAAGCAAAACAGCTATTTGAAACCCTATGCGATCTGCCGCAAGCCGCGCAGAACGGGCGTTTACGGGCACTTACCGACGATACTGAAATTATTGACTTTGTAGAAAAACTGCTTCTGCAAGCCGACACCGATCACCCGCGTGTTGCCCATGCGGTGCTGCGTGGCTTAAGCACCATCACGGTGGATGAAGTAAAGGTGGGCGACACCTTGGGCGTGTGGAAATTAGCTTCGGCAATCGGCCAAGGCGGCATGGGTTCGGTGTTTTTGGCCAAGCGAATCGACGGCCATTTTGAACAAACCGCAGCCATCAAAGTGTTGCACGGTGTGCCTAGCACCAAGGCGTTAGAGCATTTAGCGCGTGAGCGGCAAATATTAGCAAAGCTTACCCACCCGAATATTGCGCGGTTATACGATGGCGGTGCCACGCCCAATGGCCAACCGTATTTGGTGTTGGAACATGTAGAAGGCATGGGCATTGATCGCTACGTGCGCGACAATAAGTTAGATAAAAACGCGATTTTAAATTTACTTACTGCCGTATGTAGCGCCGTAAGTTTTGCGCATCAGCGCTTAATTGTGCATTGCGATATTAAGCCCAGCAATATTTTGGTAAACGAAGCGGGGCGGCCAACGCTGCTTGATTTTGGTATTGCGCGCTTGCTGGGTGCTGCGGGTCAGCCAGAGTCTGAATCAGTTGCGGATGCGCAATCAATCGGCAGCAAAACCAACAGCACTAAATCTAATCCCTTCACGCCGCGTTACGCCAGCCCAGAGCAGCGCGAAGGCGGTGCGCTTAGTACTTCGACCGATGTATATAGTTTGGGCAAGTTGCTGCAAGCATTATTGAGTGATACCGCAGCAGCAGTTGAAATGACATCAATAAAGACCTTGGAGAAGTCCATAGATAGGGCGTCTCCAACCACTATTGATAGCGTAAATATGGATGTTGAGCTACGCGCCATTATCCATCACGCTACTGCCAGTGATCCGCAAAAGCGCTACGTTACCGTGGCTGCAATGGCTGCAGACATCGCGCATTATCAGCACCAGCAACCGCTTAAAGCGCTACCGCACACGCCGCTTTATGTGGCGCAAAAATTTAGTCAGCGCAATTGGCCGTGGCTGTTGGTGGCGAGTGTATTTGTGGTGGGCATTGGCGCTGCGACGTTACGCGTAGTGGCCGAGCGCGATCGGGCGCAGGCAGCAGAGGCTATCGCGCTGCAAGAGCGCGATAGCACCAAGCAGGCGCAAGCCGCCACCCTGCGCGAGCGCGATGGTGCGCAGGCTGCGCGCGCGCAAGCCGAAGCTGCACGCATGCAGGCCGAGGCCGCACGTGACCGTGCTGCCACCGCTGAGGGTGCGACGGCAGTGCAGCGCGACCGCGCCAATGCGCTTGCCGCGCAGGCGCTGGTCGAACGTAATCGCGCGGTGCAGGCCGAAGTTGCGGCCAAGCAAACCAGCCAGTTTTTGATCTCCGTTTTTGAAAACGCCGGCCCCACCGCCACGACGGGGGATGTGACGGCATCGGCCCTACTCGATCGTGCGGAGAAGCAGCTAGAAGCCGATATGAAAGGCCAGCCGCAAGTGCAAGCGCGACTATATTCAACCCTTGGCACGGTGCAGCGCGGCATGGGTGCATATTTAAAAGCCGAGCGTTTGCATAGCAAAGCGGTAGATACGGAAAAGCAGCGGCAGGCTGTGTCTTCATCGACCAGCAAAACGGCTGACACGGTAGCGCAGCGCGCGGCATTAGCGCTGGCTGAAAAATTGTTTATTCAAGCCAATGATTTATACGTAAACGCCAAAGGCAACCAAGCCATGACCCCCGCGTTAGAAGCGTTGGCGCTGCGTGAAAAACATGCCGCACCTGACGATATAGCGCTAGGTGAATCCTTGAGCCAAGTGGGTCATATGTGGGTGTTTGCGCGCAAGTTAGATGAAGGCAAACCGCTATTGCAACGCGGCCTAGCCATTATTGAAAAAAGTGATCCGCAAGGCGTGCCAATGGCCTATGCCTTGGGCAATATGTCGTGGTATTTATCTAAGGCGGGTGATTTTGGTGCCGCTGAAGCCATGGCGCGACGCGCACTCGATTTGCGGGTGCTGCAAGGCGGCAGCACCGAAGCGCCGGCAGCGGTAAAGCAGCGTCAAGATCTGGCGCGAATCATCGAAGGGGCAGGGCGGATTGAAGAAGCGCAGGCCTTGTTTGCGCAAACGCTGGCGTCGCGCGCCGCATTGCACGGCCACGATAATATTCGCGTGGCCATCGCCTTGAGGCGGTTAGGCCATTCATTGCTAAAGCAAGATCGGGCATTAGAAGCACTGCCAAAATACATTGAAGCAATTGAAATAGTAGTGAAAACCGAGCAAAAAGAATCGCCTCATTATCAAACAATGAGCGCAAATTTAGGCACTGCCTACATTCATCTTGGCGACTACGCCGCTGCTGCAATCGCGCTACAGCAAGCAACTGAATACGTCCGTAAAATGGCGTTCTTGGGCTGGCAAGATAGATTAATAATCTATTTAAATCAGCAAGGTTTTGCCTCAACGCGCTTGGGGCGGTTCGATGAAGCCGCTACGCAACTTAATGAAGCATTAGCCATCAGCCTAAAAGCGGATGACGAAAAAACCATCAATACCATCAGCACCTTAGTGCACTTGATTGATTTAGCAACCGCCAAAGGCGACGATACAGAAGCTGCAAAATTGCAAACACAGCTGCAAACGCAAATGCAGTCGCATTTGCTGCAAAAAGATCAAGTACTACCGCCAAACTTATCGGCGATGTTGGCGCAGTCCAAGGCACGGCAGTTGGTGCGCCAAGGTAACATTAACGATGCCCTGCAAGCCTATGAGTTAGCCGAGCAATATTGGCTTAATTTTTACGGCAAACACCACAGCGCCGCATGGCTAGAAAAAACGCCCCGCGCGCAGTTGCTCATCGCGCGCGGTAGCGCCGCACAACGCGAAGAAGGCCTCGCGCTAGCCCGCCAAATCGCCACGCAAGTCGCAGCAAAACTAGCGCCCAGTTCCGCCCAGCTGGTGGCGCTGAATGCGATGACGACGTCGCGTTGAGCTGGGCATCCAGCGCCTCAGCGCCGTAAGGTTGTAGCGTTGTAGGTTGGGCTGGGGTTAAGCCCAACATCGGTAATCGCAGGTCGGGTTAGGCGTATTTTGCCGTAACCCGACGTTGCGCCTAACTCAACCTATAAAAATGCCTTGGAGACGCCCGAAAATAGGGCGTCTCCAAGGCATTTTCACATTAAAAATTCAATCGAAACCGTGGTATTAAAAAACGCTTTTGTGTACCCACGTTGATCATTAAACATCGGCAATGGTGATTTTTTCACCACGAACATGCGCTTCAACATACCCAAAGCCCCGCCACAATTCCATCGCGCAAAACAATATTTTCAAAACCGTGATGGTTTCGCCGTTGAAATCCGCTTGTTTAGGTATGGGCGATATTTTTATTGCGCCATGCACTTCAACCTAAGGAGTCATCATGCAGCATGTCAAATCGCCAACCATCCCCTTCGTCGCGCTGTTTAGGCGGTTTTTTGCTGCGTGTACGGCAACCATATTCATCGCCTCCGCGCCCGTCTCCGCCCTCGCCCAAACCGTTTCCACCGTCGCCGGTACCGGCATTGCATCATCAACGGGCGACGGCGGCGCAGCCATTGCGGCAACAATTAATCAACCTATTGGCATACTGGTGCGCCGCGATGGTAGCGTGCTAATTGCTGACCAAGGCAACAACCGCGTCCGCAAAATTGATGCGGCAGGCATTATCACCAACTTTGCCGGTACCGGTACAGCGGGCTTTACGGCAAGCGCCGCAGCGACTGCCGCAAATTTGGACACACCCGCAGGCTTGGCAGAAGACGCGCTGGGTAATGTTTATATTGGCACACGAGGTACCATTCAAAAAGTAAGCCCCAGCGGGGCGCTTTCCACAATAGTGGGTGATGGCGTGACACGAACCAATACTGGCGACGGCGGTGTGGCATCGGTCGCAACCGTGCGCTGGCCTATTTTCATCGCTTTCGATAGTTCAGGTAATTTATTTTTTTCTGATTATGATGCGTCCACCATCCGTAAAATCGACACCACAAATACAATTAGCCATATTGCGGGTGTAGCCGATTCGGCTGGCAATAGCGTTGACGGCCCCTCCGCCGCCAGCGCAACGCTAAATAGACCAGCTGGGTTAGTAATACAAAGCGATGGCAGTATTTTGGTGGCGGACGGTATCAGCCACCGCGTACGTAAAATTATACCGGGGGGGCCAATCAGCACAATCGCTGGTGTGTCAGGTGATCGCAGCAGCACTGGTGATAATGGCCCGGCGACTGTAGCGAGGCTGAGTACACCCTATGGCCTTGCTCAAGATCGCGCCGGCAATATATATGTGGGGGAATTCAGCGGTCACCGCGTCCGTAAAATTGCCACAAACGGCATTATTACCACCCTGCTGGGCACCACGGCAGGTGATGTGAGCTCGGCCAGCCCGGTTACTAACGTTGACGGCGCAATCGCAACCGCCACGGTATCCCAACCGCTGGCCTTAGCTATCGATGCAACAGGAAATATATACGTCGCGAGCTACTTCGGCCATAGAGTACGCAAAATTACCTTCCCACCCCCGCCCGGCCCATCGATATTCAACAGTTTTGCCAACACCATTACCGCAGCCAATGGCACCATCAGCCCCGAGGGCGAGCAAACCGTACCTTTCGGCGGTATCGTAAAAGTGTCCGTGACCGCCAAGCCGCGCCACGTATTGCGTGTAGCCAGCAATTGCGAATACGTTAAAACCAGCAAGCCCGTACCGTTTGTGCCGATTGGTACGGGGTTGGATACCTTCGAGGTAACCGTAAACGGCCCATGCCAAATGGAAGCGACCTTTACCCCGCTTATTCCAAGGGCGAACGTAAATAGTGAAATGGCTGCAAACGCCCTATTTACGGGCGTTGAGCGCTCGCAAAGCTACGTAGCACCCACAACCATTGCGCAAACCACCAGCGTTGTTGGCGTGCCCGTTACGTTTAAAGCGTGGGTGACGGATATTGCTGGTGTGCCTTATCCAAGTGCCACGAATGTGATTACGTTTAAGGCCAATGGTGTGGCGATTGCGGGATGTGTGAATGTGCCGCTTATGCTACGCGCGAGTAACGTCATACATATACGGGAGGCAAATTGCACGACGGCCTTTTCGCCAGCTGGGAACGTGACGGTGACTTCGGAGTTTGCGGGCGATTTGTATAATTTTCCGGCGGCGTCGAGTGTGTTGAATCATAGTGTAACGGCGCAGTAGAAAAAGGTAGGGCGGGCATCGCCGAGTTTGTCAAATACGTTGCCCACCTTACGATAATGCCTTGGAGACGCCCAAAAATATCCCGCAAGGGGACTACCTTCGGGTCGGGTCGTCTTCAAGACATTGTCATTTTAAAAATTTAATCGAAGCCGTATTGCCACTGTCAGGCTATTACTTCCGAAACCCACCAAACGTAGCAGCGACCATTGCCTCAGTAATTTCTTCTTGCGTCATTTTGCCCTCGCGACGCAAAAATTCCACCGTCGGGTCGCATGATCTTGAGTACAGGGTGTACACAATTACATCGTCTGGAATTGCGTCTGCCAGTTCGCCATTTTTGCGGGCTTCGGCTACTAGGGCATAGAAGCGGCGGTTGACCGTAATGGCCACCGCTAAATAATCCAAATTTAGCATCATGCTGCGCTGCAGCGCGCGGCTGGTGGACGGTAGATGGGGCACACCACCGGCTAGGCGATAGCGTAGAGACCAGCGCAAAATTTCTTCTAATTTTCGGCCCGCTGACCATTCGGCTGCCATCGTGTCGAGCTGCTTTGTGGTTTCGCGCAATAACCGCACCATGACCGACGCGGCTAGCTTTTCTTTGGACGCGAAGTGTTTGTACAAGCTGCCTTTGGCAATGCCTACTTGTTCGGCTACGTCGTCCATTGTCATTAGGTCATAGCCTTTTTCGGACAATAGGCCATTTACGGCGTCCAAAATGGCTTCTTCGCGGGCGTCAAATTGCTGCTTTCTGAAGG
>JAYUOW010000300.1:0-8213 GCA_043760555.1 Betaproteobacteria bacterium | reverse complement strand
TAACGTGCTTTAGCTGCCCTCAAAACCGGCGTCTTCAGGTGTTCTTGGTTCGCGTTAGCTTGCGCTACACTTATTTTTATCACACACAATCTGCGCATCAGGCTTCAGCTTCGCCACCCATTTGCTGATGTTCGCCTCCATCGCCATCCGATGCGCAGGGGTTAATCGGCGCAGATAGTCGCTATCTTGCTTTGCCCAAAAGCCGCTATAGGCGGCCATCTCGGCGATGGTGGCTTCTACTTCAGCGCCGTTAAAAATTTTGTAAGCCGCCACCATCACGCCGGTGCGGTTTTGGCCGGAGCGGCAGTGGACGTAGATGGGTTTGGGTTGCGTGCGGGTGATGGCGATGAAGTGGGCGACGTGATCGTCGGTAAGGCTTGGCGCTAATGCCACTAACGGTTCCCAGTCACGCAGGCGAAAATACTGGATTGTTTGTGGGGTAGTGATCGTGGGTTTGGCGGCTGCGAAGGCGGCTTTGTCGTCTAGTAGTAATTCTAAATTTACTACTGTGCGTACACCCGCTTCAACTAGCGCTGTGGCTGTTACGGTGTCGGGTCGTGCGCCACGCCAGAGGGTTTGCGGCGCGACAATACAACCATTGGAAACGCGCGAATCTAGGGGCGTTGCGCAGGGTATGGTGCCCGCAGGCGGAGCAGGTGCGCAGCTTGCTAGGGTGATAAACGCTGCGACTGCGCAAACGTTGATTTGTAGCTTTTGCGCTAATGAGTACATATAATTTCAATTGACTTTGGTTCTGGTCGCGCCGAAAAGTTAGGTATAAACCAAGCCATCAAACGCCCGCAGTTTGTCCGCAATAAAAGCCACCACCGCTTCCGGCATGTCATCCGATAGCGCTAAAAATTTAGCTAGCACCGCATCGCGCTTGAAGGGGCCGTTGGCGTAGAGCAGGGGCGTGACGGCGCGGCCTTTGGTATTTACTTCGTAGTGGCGATAGCCTGAGCCCGAATTTGCCTCTGCTCTCCACAAAAGGGCGTGCTCGGAGGTGTTGCGGTCGTAGGTGAGCTGGAAGGCGCAGATGGCTTCTTGCTCATCAAACCACACGACCAAATCAAGATCATCGGCCATAAACCATTGGCGCTTGGGCTCGCCAGCTATTTGGCGGGTGTTGTGTAGGGATTGCAGCATGGTTATTTTGCTTTCTGTGTTTCGGCAGAGGCGCGGATTGATGCCAGCGTAAAGTGTGTTTCCAATCGTCAGAGTACCAGTATTTTGAAGCAGGATAGGGGTTATAGATTTGTGAAAGTTGCAAAAACACAACATTCTCCGTGCTGAATATTTTTTCAATAAAATCATATGGTTAGTTAATATATGAGTAATTAAATTTGTCCGGACAATATGAAATTATGGCTGTTTGTTAAATTAATTATTACCCCCTTAAGTGGTTTTGTGATTAGATGACGCGCTAAAGTTTACGAAGTACGCATTTTAATCCTTAAGAATTGTAGTCTAGTTTTAGGCTGGCTCTTTCACATCATGAGCTAGGTTACAGAATCTTGGCGCATTGCTTGTGATGTAGTGGTTCAGTTACTAATAATCAGTGTTTTAATATATATTTAGATACTAATTGCTATTTAAACTATTTTATTGTAAAATCATTATTGTTTGCCCCTGCACAGCGACAACCGTGCACAGCGACAACCGTGCACGTTTTTTACGTCCACGTTTTTATCAACTTAAGATAAGCGATTAAATGTGATGATTAAAGCAATAGCAAAAGTTTTAGGTGTGGCGGCGGTATTGATGGGTAGCGCGATTAATCCAAGCTTCGCGCAACAAAGTATCGGAACGATCACAGTTATCAGTGGTCGATACTGTGCTTATTTATTTGACAACTCGATGGGCGTTGAAAGCGGTTATCAGAGGCTGGTGTGTGAAGGCGACCCTGGCTTCACTGAGCATTTCGGTGATTGTCCGGAGTGTAATTTAGGGTCAACGGGTTCGCCAACGCCACCTGCCCCAACTACGCCTTCGACAGCGGAGGCGGAGCGCTTAGAAACATGTAGGAAAGCGAATATAGAACATGCAATCATGACGTGCGACAGTAGACAATCCACCATGCCGACTAATCAACTAAATATGGCCTTTAGTTTGGGGGATCGTTATGTTTTCTTGAAGGGTCTTGTATTGGCATTCCACCAGCAACTTTGGAATGATCCAACCGAAAATACTTGGAGCAATTACGGCACGCTTTTCGATCAAATGAATAATAAGTGCGTCGAAAATCAAGGTGTTATAAATACGTACATTACCGGTCCCATCTGCCAGGTTGCAGTCTCAAACTACTTTGGCGCGTTTTGGGGGATTGGTGGTATAAGTTTTGAGACTTCAAGCGCAGCCGCCGATTTTAGTACCACCAAATTTGGGCAAGCTTGTGTGAACGTCCGAGCAACCAGAGCTCAGAACAACTGTTAATCAGAAAGCGCAAATAAAATGATGTCGAAAACCATTAAAATATTATCGGGTTCTCTTTTAATTACGATTGGCATCATTTATTTGATGGTGCGTCCGCCAGCCGAAGACCTTGCGGACGCGCATTCATCAAAAATTGCTCCCCAAGTTTCGGCGAGTGACAATGCGGGCATAGCCGCAAACGGTAGCGTTACAAGCACCCCAACTGCCCTAACATCCGCGCTAAAGCGTGGTTCAGCGAGTGGCGGCGCAACCCCTGTCGCACGTAAGGTGATGATGTCACAGACGGAGATAGCCGCGCACCCTAGATTCTGGATGTTGGGCTATTCCGAGGCCGATGTAGATTGGTTAAACCGGCTTGGTTATCCTACTTTGGTGCAAGAAGAGATGCTTACAGCGGCAACAGAAGCGCAACTGGTAGAGATGGCTAAGGCGGGCGACTTAAATGCCCATGCCCATTACGGCTTACGCATTGCCAAACGTGCGTTGTTGAGTGATGATGCAAAATTGATGGAGTTTGCATCGCAGTCGCTTTATAAATCTTTGGCAGAGGGAAATCCCTATCACGCTGCCAAAGTAGCCTTGTTTGGGGCTGAAGTCGCGAAAGAGCGACAAACCTTGGGTGAGATGAATCCGCAGAAGCTTAAACTACTACAGACAGACTTGCTGCCAATCTGCGAGCTGGCCATCGGCCTATCGGCTTTGTACAACGATATGCCAGCATATAAAGGCTTTAATCAGCATAGTGACTTAAGGGCGTGGTTCAAGCTTCCACCGCTGCCACCAACAACTTTCCAAGCTGCGATGAATAGTTTTTCATATATCAACAACTCGCGTATGCAAGCGGGCTTGCCGCAGTATCCCTTAGAGCAACGGCCCCGCCCGCCAATGGGTGGAGGCACGACTGCGGTGTACTTCCGATGAAAACACGTTTAACTGTGTACGGCAAATACGTGATGGCAATTTTCTTTGTGATTACTGCCGAACCCGTAGCGACAGCTCAGATTAAAGCCACACCTCCGCCAGAACCAGTGCTCAAACCGGGTTTATGGATGTTGGAATCATCGGATACACTCCGCACAGATGACATCCCTTCGCTTCGGATATGCGTAGGCGCTGGCGAAAAAGAGAAAGCTGTGATCAAAGCGGAGTGGTTAGAGCGATCAAAATACTGCAAATTTTTAGATTATGCGATGAAAGCCAAGCAAATGAGCTACCGTTCCATTTGCGAGCGCCACGCAGGGGCGAAAATTGAGATGACAGTGCAGTCCAGCGGAGATTTTTCGAGCGCATTCATACAAACGAAGACGGCGAGTAGTACGCTCCCCGCTCCCTACGGTGGCGCAGTACAAGTGGTCAAGTATCGTTACGTGAGTTCTTGCCCAAAAGGAATGGCTGAGGGAACCATTGAATCGGTAGATAAGAATGGACGGGTTCTTGGGACACGCAATCGATATACCGACCTTTCGAAGCAACCAAAAATGGATGGCAAGTAGGTTTCAACCCAGAACAATTTGGCCATTGTATAGTGGGTGAGGTGGATTTAAAGTCAGTTAAATAGGCTGTAGATACCCTAATTTAGGGCGTCTTCAACCTATTTTGTTGCAGTCGATGCCGCTGCTTTAACCGCCGCCGCCGTAATCGCTGCCAAGGTGATATTGGGCGATATGGCTTCTGGATCAATTCTAATTTCAATCAAAGCAGGTTTACCTGCGCCGACAGCGCGGGTGAAGGCGGGCGCGAATTCGGCCGTGTATTCGACCACTTCGCCATGCGCGCCAAACGCACGCGCGTAGGCGGCGAAGTCGGGGTTAGTTAGTGCCGTGCCGTGCACATTGCCGGGAAACTCGCGTTCTTGGTGCATACGGATTGTGCCGTACATGCCGTTATTAACCACGATGATGATGATGTTTAAGCCAAATTGCACGGCGGTGGCAAGCTCTTGGCCTGTCATTAAAAAACAGCCATCGCCCGCAAATGCTATAACAGTGCGGTTTGGCAGCAATGCCTTAGCGCCGATAGCGGCGGGCACGCCGTAGCCCATAGCACCTGATGTGGGTGCTAATTGCGTGCGAAAACTGTTGTTGGGAATGTTGCGGCCGTACTGATGAAATCGATGTAGCCATGTGGCGTAATTGCCCGCGCCGTTGCATAAAATAGCGTCAGGCGGAAGCACGGTTTGTAGGTGCGCCATCACGTCCCACATTTGTACTTTTCCCGGGATTTCTTTGCGGCCTTGCCACGCTTGGTAGTCTGCGTTTGCCGACTTGGCGTGGCTTTCGGTGGTTAACTTCGGCAACGCGGCTAATGCCTTTGCGATGGCTGGCATGGTGGCGTTAATCATTAAATCAGCTTGATACACACGACCTAATTCTTCCACGCCCGCGTGGATATGCACCAGTGTTTGCGCAGGAATGGGTGCCGTTAACACGCTATAACCGCTGGTGGTCATCTCGCCTAAACGTGGGCCGATGGCGATGATTAAATCGGCGTCTTTTACGCGCGCAGCAAGTTTTGGATTGATGCCAATACCGACGTCACCCGCGTAGTTTGGGTGCGCGTTGTTGAACAAATCTTGGAAGCGAAATGCACAGCCGATGGGAATATTTTGCGTCTCAATAAAGCGCTGCAAATCGTTGCAGGCTTCCACATTCCATCCCGCACCTCCAGCTATTACGAAGGGTCGTTTTGCGTTTTTTAATAGGCTGGAGAAGGCCGTTAATTGGGCTTCTCCAGCCGATATGCTAATGGGCTGCCACGCCCGCGCGTTGGCCACAGTAGCAATTGCGGACAACGTATCTTCAGGCAACGCTAGCACCACGGGTCCCATGCGGCCAGACGTGGCAACTTGATAAGCGCGGGCGATGTATTCAGGGATGCGATCAGCGCGATCAATTTGCGCCACCCACTTCGCCATTTGGCCAAACATGCGGCGATAGTCGATTTCCTGAAACGCCTCACGCTCAACAAAATCACTACCCACTTGGCCGATAAATAAAATCATCGGCGTAGAATCTTGAAACGCGGTGTGCACGCCGATAGATGCGTTAGTAGCTCCTGGCCCGCGCGTGACCAAACATAGTCCAGGCTTACCCGTCAACTTGCCATAGGCCTCAGCCATATTTGCCGCACCACTCTCATGGCGGCAGGTGATGAGCTTGATCACATCACGATTGGTGTACAAGGCGTCTAGCACCGGCAAATAACTTTCGCCAGGTACACAAAACGCTAAATCCGCACCATGAATTTTAAGCTGATCGACGAGAATTTCGCCACCGGTGCGGGCGATGGGGGGACTTAGAGTTGTCATGTTTTAAGTTGTGAGGTATTAAAAAGCAAACACCTGATTGTACATCGACTCTAAGGGCATTGCTAAAACGGTGTTTAAAAAAGGCTGAAGATGCCCTAAAATAGGGTGTCTTCAGCCTGTTTTTGCAGAGATTTTCGACAATGTTTGTAGCTATCGTCCATTTGTTCGGTAAACTATTGGGGTCGATTCAAAATAATATAACGGAGTATTTTATGACGCAAAAAAATCAATTTGCAAGCTGTGCTGGGCGGGCGCGCTTAGTGCTGGTGGCCTTGTGTGTCGCGCTCGCGCTCGGCGCGTGTCAGACCACTGCGCCCGTTAGCGCGCCGTCAAGCGCACCTACGAGTGTCGCAGCGATTGCACCTGTTGCACCCGTTGCACCCGCGCCCCTCAAGCCGTTAATGGCGAATATGGATTTGAAATTGTGGACTACGTTGGGGCAATTTATGTGCGCCACTGATTGGGTGTGCGGCCAACACACCGGGCCAAAATCCTATTTATTTATGCAAGATAAAGCCATTACAAAGAGCGGGACAGGCAGTGCATCGCTTGAGCGTACCGGACCTGAAGACTGGGGCACGATGTGGCAAAGCGTAGATTTTCGAGCCATTGCGGGCAGAACAATTCGTGTGGCCGCTGACATTAAACGTGCCGGTGTGGTGGGTAAAGGCGGCGGCTTGAGCTTTGTGGGTAGCGGTAGCAACGACGCACCGATTACGGATAAATTTATCGAAGGCACTAACGACTGGCGGCGCGAAGAAATTGTGGTGATCGTGCCGCGGACGCTCACCAATGCCCGCGTGGGTTTTGCGTTAGAAGGCAGCGGCAAAATTTGGGTAGATAATTTTGTGTTAGAAATTCTGCCTAAATAACGCCCAAAAAAAGTGCCCCGAGATGCCCTATTTTAGGGCATCTCGGGGCACTTTAATATCCTTTAAGAAGTCGAACTAATCAACCAAACGCGTTCAACCCCGTTTGCGCGCGACCTAAAATTAGCGCGTGCACATCATGCGTGCCTTCGTAAGTATTTACCGCTTCAAGGTTCATCACGTGGCGAATAATATGATATTCGTCGGAGATGCCATTGCCACCGTGCATGTCGCGTGCCATGCGCGCGATGTCTAGCGATTTGCCGCAGCTGTTGCGCTTGACCATGGAAATCATCTCCGGCGTCACGCGGCCTTCGTCCATTAGGCGACCCACGCGTAAACACGCTTGCAAGCCAAGGGTAATTTCGGTTTGCATGTCGGCTAGCTTCTTTTGAATCAATTGTGTGGCGGCCAACGGCTTGCCAAACATAATGCGATCTAGCGTGTATTGCCGCGCTTGATGCCAGCAAAATTCCGCCGCACCTAACGCGCCAAAGCTGATGCCATAGCGCGCTTTATTTAGGCAACCAAACGGGCCTTTTAAGCCTTTTACGTTAGGCAAGTAGTTTTCATCTGGCACGAACACATCGTCCATCACGATTTCGCCGGTAATGGAAGCGCGGAGTGAAAACTTGCCTTCAATTTTAGGGGCAGTCAAACCCTTCATGCCTTTTTCAAGCACAAAGCCGCGAATATCGCCCGCATCATCCTTGGCCCACACCACAAATACGTCCGCAATCGGCGAATTGGTGATCCACATTTTTGCGCCATGCACCTTATAACCGCCCGGTACTTTTTTAGCGTGGGTGCTCATGGAAGAAGGGTCAGAGCCTGCGTTAGGCTCAGTCAACCCAAAACAGCCCACTAGTTCGCCAGACGCCAAGCCCGGCAGCCATTTTTGGCGCTGCGCGTCTGTGCCGTATTCGTTAATTGGGTGCATCACCAACGATGATTGCACGCTCATCGCCGAGCGATAGCCGGAATCAACGCGCTCCACTTCACGGGCAATTAAGCCGTAGCAAACGTAGTTAATGCCCGCGCAACCGTAGCCGTCAATGGTCGCGCCCAACAAGCCTAGCCTGCCCATTTCGCGCATAATTTCGCGGTCAAACACTTCATTACGGTTTGCCAACAACACGCGCGGCATGAGCTGTTCTTGACAGTAGTCGCGCGCGCTATCGCGCACCATGCGCTCTTCCTCGGTCAATTGGTCGTCGAGCAGCAGGGCGTCATCCCATTTAAACTGGGCTTTGTTTTGGACTTTATTGGCTGGAAGGTCGTTTGGTTTCATGGGAATGGTCTCGAAAGTTAAGATCGCACGGGACAGTGCAGAGCGCAAAATAGCGCTGAATCGCTTTTAAAAATTTGTCCGGACAACTTTGTGGAATTCTACCGCGTTAAGTCAAAATTGGATAGTAATTTTGCGCTGATGGTAGCAGAGCTTAGGCGCGCTGTGTAGCTTAAGCGCGTCGCGCGTGAAATGGTTGGGGCTCAATTATGTTGGTGCTAGCAGCCTGTCGGACTGTGGCAATCGGAATCAAAATTTGGCTGCGCCGAGCCAGATTTTGCCTATTTTTTACGTCAATATCGAGCATATTGACTCA
>JAYUOW010000299.1:0-8254 GCA_043760555.1 Betaproteobacteria bacterium | reverse complement strand
CAATACGCGCCTCGTCTTTGATTACCTGCGCATGACGAAGAATTCAAACAAAACTCCCACTGCTGTCTCCGGTTCTCGTTAGAATAAATTCACCGTGGCCACAGTCTTACTCACATTGACTTTTCCGCCAGCCTGCGCTATCATGCTAGGTTCTAGTTTGTCTACGCACCTCTTCGTCTTGTGATCACTTGCTGCAGTATCGCGTCGGGCTAAATTGGAATGGCAGTGGCAGTAAAAATGTAATTGAATACCTTTGAAAATTTTCAGGAGTTTAACCATGTATGCGGTCATAAAAACTGGGGGCAAGCAATATCGTGTTGCCGCTGGTGAAAAATTAAAAGTAGAACAGATACCGGCAGAAGTGGGCTCGCAAGTTGTACTCGATCAGGTGTTGATGGTTTCAAACGGCGTTGCCGTTACCATTGGTAAACCACTCGTGTCCGGCGCGCGCGTTTCCGCTACAGTCGTTTCTGATGGACGTGCTGATAAAGTACGTATTTTCAAAATGCGTCGTCGTAAGCATTATCAAAAACGCCAAGGTCATCGTCAAAATTACACCGAGTTGTTTATCGGTTCAATTTTTGATGGCGCTTCCGTTATTGCTGAGGCTGTTTATGGTGGCGTCATTAACGCACCTGTTGCTAAGGTGGAAACCGCTGCAGCGCCAACAGTAGCCCCAAAGGCTAAAGCTGGTTCTAAAGGTGATGACCTTACAAAAATCGAAGGTATTGGTCCTAAAATCGCTGGTTTGTTGATCGCTGACGGTATCGTCACTTTCGCAAATTTAGCCGATGCGAAGACTGAAAAGCTTGCCGAGATTTTAAAGGCAGCTGGCCCTCGTTATTCTATTCACAAACCTGATTCATGGCCACAACAAGCCGCTTTGGCGCGTGATGGCAAGTTCGAAGAGCTCAAGAAGTTGCAAGCTGAGCTCGACGGCGGCGTTCTTAAAAGCTAAGGAGCGAATACACCATGGCACATAAAAAAGCAGGCGGTAGTTCTCGTAACGGCCGTGATTCAGAATCAAAACGGTTGGGTGTGAAAGCATTTGGCGGTGAGTTAATCAATGCAGGATCGATTATCGTACGTCAGCGCGGCACTCGGTTTCATGCAGGCGAAAACGTCGGCATGGGCAAAGACCACACTTTGTTTGCTCTAATGACAGGCAAAGTAGCATTTACGGTTAAGGGCGAGAAGCAGCGCTCTACCGTGAATATTGTTGCAGCCTAAATTGCCGTAGCACACGCTAAGGCACTTAGGTTAGAAGAGCCCCGAAGCGTAATCTTCGGGGCTTTTTTATTGGGTTGTAGATTTGATTTTTTAGATGTAAAACTGGTTTTGACCATTGGCGGTAAACATGAAATTTATAGACGAAGCAAGAATCGAAATTCACGCGGGTAAGGGCGGCAATGGCTCGGCTTCGATGCGGCGCGAAAAGCACATTCCCAAAGGTGGCCCAGACGGTGGCGACGGCGGGCGTGGTGGCACCATCAATGTGGTGGCCGACAAAAATATCAATACCTTGGTTGACTACCGTTTCACGCGCCTATTCCGCGCGAAAAACGGTGAGCCGGGGCGTGGTGCGGGCTGTAATGGTCGGGGGGCTGACGATATCAATTTACGCGTGCCGGTGGGCACGGTAATTTTGGACCTAGGCACGCAAAATCAGTTGGCGGATTTAACGGCCGATGGCCAAACGGTGATTATCGGTCACGGCGGCAAGGGTGGTTTGGGCAATATTCATTTTAAATCGTCTACCAACCGTGCGCCGCGCCAAACCACCAAGGGTGAAGACGGGCAAAGTCGCGATATTCAGTTTGAGCTAAAAGTGTTGGCGGATGTGGGGTTACTGGGCATGCCTAACGCCGGTAAATCCACGTTTATTCGCGCAGTATCGGCCGCGCGGCCGAAGGTGGCGGATTATCCGTTTACCACTTTGCACCCGAACTTAGGCGTGGTGCGCGTGGGCGAAAATCGCAGTTTTGTAATTGCCGACGTGCCCGGTTTAATCGAAGGTGCAGCTGAAGGCGCGGGCTTGGGGCATCAATTTTTAAAGCATTTGCAGCGCACCAATGTGCTGTTGCATTTGGTGGATATAGCGCCGTTTGTAACTGATGCCGATCCGATTAAACAAGCCACTGCGGAAGTAAAAGCGTTAGCGTTGGAGTTGAAAAAATACGATGCTGAACTAGCGAAGAAAACGCGCTGGTTGGTGCTAAATAAAACCGATTTGCTAGAGCCTGCTGAAGCCAAATTGCGGGTTGATGCGATTGTAAAAGCGCTGAAGTGGAAAGGGCCGTATTTTGTTATTTCGGGCATCAATGCGGATGGCTGCGCTGCCCTTACCTTTGCGATTATGGATCACTTAGAAATCGCTAAAAAAGCTGCCGAAGTAGCGGCTGAGAAAGCCGAAGCTGCAGCCGAAGCCGCTAAAATTGCAGCAGCCGAATTGAAAGCTTCGCAACCAGCGCCATTACCAAGACGCCCTAAAACAGGGGCTGTAGCGAAAGCTGATGGTAAGCCTGTGGCCAAAAAAACCACTAAAAAATCCGCCTAAGATGCAAACCAGCAAGCGCATCGTCGTCAAAATTGGCTCCACGCTTATCACCAATAATGGCGCAGGCATAGACGCTGTCGCCATGCAAGATTGGGTGCGGCAGATTGCGGCATTGCGGGCGATGGGTGTGGAGGTATTGTTGGTGTCAAGCGGTGCGATTGCCGAAGGCATGCAGCGTTTGGGCTGGACTAAGCGACCGGTTGAAATTAATCAGTTGCAGGCGGCAGCAGCGGTCGGCCAAATGGGCTTGGTGCAGGCCTACGAAAGCTACTTTCGCGCCCACAATATTGCTACTGCTCAAGTATTGCTTACCCACGATGATTTAGCCGATAGAAACCGCTATCTCAATGCCCGGTCGGCGTTAAATACGCTACTGAGCTTAAATGTGGTGCCCATTATCAACGAAAACGATACGGTGGTAACCGACGAAATTAAGTTTGGCGACAACGACACCTTGGGTGCTTTGGTTACTAATTTAATTGACGCAGATTTGCTAGTGATTTTGACTGACCAGCAAGGCTTGTATACCGCCGATCCGCGTCACGATGCAACGGCAACGTTAGTAGCGCAGGCTGAAGCCGGTGCGCCCCACTTAGAAAAAATGGCGGGGGGGGCGGGCAGCGCGCTAGGTCGCGGCGGCATGCTTACAAAAGTGTTGGCGGCCAAGCGTGCCGCACTCTCTGGCGCATCGACCATCATTGTGTACGGGCGCGAGCCGGACGTATTGTTGCGTTTACGCAACGGCGACGCAGTTGGCACACGTTTAAACGCCAGCGCATCGCCCCTAGACGCCCGAAAAACATGGCTTGCAGGGCATTTGAAAACCAATGGCATGTTGGTGCTCGATGCCGGTGCCACCAAAGCCTTGCAGCAGTCTGGCAAAAGCTTATTGCCGGTGGGCGTAACGCGGGTAGAAGGTGCATTCAGCCGAGGCGACGTAGTGACTGTAGCCAATGCTGAAGGGATTGAAATAGCCCGCGGATTGGCTAATTACGCGGCGTTTGAAGCTAAGCTCATTGCTGGTAAACCGTCGAGCGAAATTACGAGTTTGCTCGGTTATATGGCGGAGGCTGAGCTCATCCATCGCGACAATTTGTTGTTGATGAAAGTGGATTGAAACAGGTGATTTGGGCGCGGTACAGTTCAACATTAGTGTTTATCAAAAAATAAAGGGGTAATAAGTGCGTTTCAGCATCTATTCGCCACAAAAAGCCACAATAAGACACAAGTACCACCTGTTCATGTGGGCAAAGTTGGCGTAAGGTAAGGTTGTAAAGCTACTTTACGCCCAAGCCACAGCAAAAAATTTTGGTGCGCCGTAGTTTTTCTAGTTTTATCGCAAGTAAAAACAAAAAAGGCCTCAAGCACCGTGACTGCGGAACTCGCTAAACCTCTTCCAGTGATTGCAAATGGTTTGTCCACCATGTGGCCAATGCCTGCTGGATGGCGCTTGTTTGCGGGCACCGAAACGGAATTAGCGACGCAAAATCCGGCGCAGCAATTAAGCGTAAATGGCGAAGAACCCTGTCGACTCGATCGGCGCACGGGCGCAGCCTTAACGGGCTATTTGGTGGAGATTTCACTCGCGCGTAAGTCGCTGGTGTTTCGCGCTTCAGCCGAAGAAGCGCCGCGCATGGTGCGCTTTGCGGACTTTTTAGTGCTCCATTTAACGCGTACTTTAACGCTTGAGCCGGATGCCGCCAGCACCCAAAACGAGCTTGTGCCGCAGGCAATCAGCGATCCGCAAGCGTTTTATTTGCGCAGCGGTCAGCAGCTGTTGCTCAGCGGCGAAACGCTAGAAAACCTCGCAACCGAAGGCGGCACCTATTTGTTCCCGCGCCAAACCGACGGCAAAATTGGTCGCATGTTTTTGCCCAGAGTAAGCCTCACTGGTTTGTTTACGCTTGAATTTTCTGCAGTTTCAGAATTAGCTGCCATTCGCGACAAGGTGGAGGCGCCCGTAAATAGGGCGTCTTCAGCCACTTCTATAACTGCTTCAGCGCCTAAGCTTAGCCTCAGTTTAGAGCCAGAATCCGCTAAACCGGGTGCCAGTAATGCCGCGCCGAGTTTAAGTTTAGTCGATGGCAATAGTCCTCTTAGCCCTACACCAACCGGTTCTCTTGCTAGTTTTACGCGCCCCAAAGACCGCCCGGCGGTAAAAACAGACGCGCCCGCTCCACCGCCACCGCTTGAGCTGCATCCCACGCGCGTCACCAACGTAAAAGAACTGGTTGCGAGCTTAGAAAAGCTCAACAGCAGCGAAATCAAGCCACTTGGCCAAGCGATTGTCGAGCTGGGTTTGCTTACGCGCGAGCAAATTGATGCCGCACTGGGTAAGCAACGCGCCACACCTGGCAAGCCCTTGGGCGAAGTATTGGTTGATCTAAAATTGCTCACTACTGATGAAATTAAAGGCGTGATGGCAAAGCGTTTGGGCATTCCGCAGGTGGATTTGCGCAAATACGAAGTGGACGATGAAATTCGCGACAAAGTACCGGTGGCGCTTTGTTTTAAGCATCGGTTTATTCCAATTTTGGTGCATAAAGGTAATTTAGTCGTCGCCATGGACAACCCAATGGCCAGCGAAGCGTTTGAAGCCATCCGTTTTGCCTGCGGCTATAAAGTAACGCCCGTGCTGGCTCAGTGGGTAGACATCAAACCCGCATTGGCCAAAAATCAAAAGCAAGCTTATTGGCAGCTTGAAGACGGCAACAGTCGCAACAGCGAAAACGGCAATGTCGATAGCTTTGCCGACGGTAGTTTAGAATTTGATAGCGGCGATTTACACAGCATTACGAACCAGCTCAGTGAAGAATTCGCGCCCGCAATGGACGCGACCGAAGGCTTGCCGGTGCATGAAAACGACAATGCGCTGGTAAAGTTGGTGAATAAAATTATTCTCGACGCCCGCGAAAAAGGCGCGTCCGACATCCATCTTGACCCGGTTACTGCCGGGCGCAAAATGCGCATTCGGATGCGGATTGACGGCGGCTTAATTGATTACACCGAAATCCCCGCACGATTTGTAAATGCGGTAGTTTCGCGCTTAAAAATTATGTCGAATTTGGATATTTCTGAGCGCCGTAAACCGCAAGACGGCAAAATTGATTTCGCCAAATATGCGCCCGTAAAGTTAGAGTTGCGGATCGCGACTGTGCCCACCAATGGCGGCATGGAATCAGTTATTTTGCGGCTGCTAAGCTCGAGCCAAGCACGTAAATTAGAATCCATCGGACTCAGTGAAGATGCCCTAAATACGCTGCTTCGCATGTTAAAACGTCCACACGGTTTGATGCTGGTGTGCGGCCCCACGGGCTCCGGCAAAACGACGACCCTACACGCGGTAATCCGGCAAATAAACACGCCCGACCGTAAAATTTGGACCGCTGAAGACCCAGTTGAAATCACCCAAGAGGGCTTGAGCCAAGTGCAGGTGCAACCGCGCGCGGGCTACACGTTTGCCGATGCCATGCGCGCGTTTTTGCGGGCTGACCCAGATGTCATTATGATCGGCGAAATGCGCGACAAAGAAACAGCGGCCATCGCCGTTGAAGCATCCCTTACCGGTCATTTGGTGTTTTCTACCTTGCACACCAATAGCGCACCCGAAACCGTCACGCGCCTGCTTGAGCTGGGGTTGGATGCGTTTAATTTTGGTGATTCGTTAGTGGGCGTGGTCGGTCAACGCTTGGCGCGCAAAATCTGCCCAGAATGCGGCACGTGGCGCGAAACCACCACGCAAGAACTGCGGCAGTTAGCCGAAGAATATTGCGAAGGCACGCCCATCGCGCCGGCCAACATCATCGCCAATTGGCGCTTGCACTACGGCCACGTTAAACCAACTGGTTTATTCAAAATTGAAGAGACGCTGCACAACGATAAATCGCCACACCCAATTTATTTACCCGTGGCTAACGGCTGCAGTGAATGCAACAACACTGGCTACAAAGGTCGCATGGCGCTATACGAGCTAATGGAGGCCACGCCAGAAACCAAGAAGCTAATCCATCGCCGGGCCAACGCAGCGGACTTACGCAACCAAGCGATCAGCGATGGTATGCAAACATTAAAGCAAGACGGCATCGAAAAAACCCTGCAAGGCGCTACGACATTGCAGCAGATTCGGGCGGTTTGCGGGTAGCGCGTATTTTTCGACCTTGTTTGTGCACAGCTGTTTTCAAGATACAAGGTGTAGCCCGGCTTGAGCGGCTTCATCGCGATAGCCGAGCTACATTTGCAGCTGAAACGTGCCGGAACCTGAATAATTTATACCTGAAGATGCCCTATTTTCGGGCGTCTTCAGGTATTTTAATTTGGTACTTGTGGAGTGAAAGCGAGCTGCTAGCCGCGTCCCGATCCGCCACCAGAACTACCACGGCGTCCGCCACCGCCGCCTGCATTCCCACGCGGTTGAGGGCCACGGTTACCCGCTGGTGCCGCTGCTGCTGATCTCGGCTTACCACCGGCTCCAGCGCCTGCGCCTACACCTGCTCCTGCTGCCGTACGTCCGCTACCTGCGGCACCCGAACCTGATCGTCCGCCACCGCTCGGTTGCGCGCGCCCGCCACCCGCGCCACCACGTCCGCCGCCGCCTGGTCTGCCACCGCCGCCACCGCCGCCACGTCCGGTGTTCGCGCGTCCCAATACAATCGGTTCTGGCTTTTCATTCGGGTCGAGTTCAAAACCCGGAATAATGGACGACGGAATATCAATTTTAATTAGGCGCTCAATACCTTTTAGGAAGTCGTTTTCATCTTTACAAACCAGCGAAATCGCCTCACCCATCGTGCCCGCGCGACCAGTACGGCCAATACGATGCACATAATCTTCGGCCACGTTCGGTAGCTCGTAATTCACCACATGCGGCAGCTCGCTAATATCAATACCGCGCGCTGCGATGTCAGTCGCGACCAATGCTGTCAGGCTGCCAGATTTAAACTCCGACAACGCCCGTGTGCGCGCGCCTTGGCTCTTATTACCGTGAATAGCAAGAGCCGAAATATTGTGCTTTTCTAAATGCTCAGCCAGACGATTCGCGCCATGTTTTGTGCGGGTAAAAATCAGCACTTGCTTCCAGTTATTTTTAGTAATGAGATGCGCTAATAATTCGCGTTTACGTTCGCGGTCTACCCGATAAATTTGCTGGGTAATAAGCTCTGCCGTCGCATTGCGGCGCGCCACTTCGATGAGGGCGGGTTTGTTCAGCAAACCATCGGCAAGCGTTTTAATTTCATTTGAAAACGTGGCGGAGAATAAAAGGTTTTGCCGCGCTTTTGGCAGCAACGCCAATACGCGTTTAATATCCGGCAAAAAGCCCATATCCAACATGCGATCGGCTTCGTCCAACACCAAAATTTCAACCTTCGATAAATCCACCGTGCGCTGCGAAACATGGTCTAACAATCGGCCAGGCGTTGCAACCAAAATATCCACTTTGCGACGCAATTGCGAAATTTGCGGATTAATGCTCACGCCGCCAAACATCACCATCGTGCTCAACGGCAAATATTTACCGTAGTCGGCAATACTCTCTTGCACCTGTGCAGCTAGCTCGCGCGTGGGAGTAAGCGCTAACACGCGAATGGGCGCTTTGCCGTTGGCGTGGGGTGTGGCCTGTGTGCTAATTAAGCGCTGCAAAATTGGCAAGGTAAAACCAGCGGTTTTACCCGTACCAGTTTGTGCGCCCGCAAGCAAATC
>JAYUOW010000298.1:0-8272 GCA_043760555.1 Betaproteobacteria bacterium | reverse complement strand
TTCTTTGGCACCGTATTGCATGGCTTTGCGGGGGATTTCATCGTAATCAGGCTCATCGGGTTGACCCAGATTTGCAGTGTAGGCATAGGGAACAGCGCCCTTTTCGCGCATCCACAGCAATGCTGCAGAAGTATCTAGGCCGCCTGAAAACGCTAGCCCTACTTTTTCGCCGATGGGTAAATTTTGAAGAATGGTGGACACGGTGAATCTCCGATGAAAGAGTGGTGCTGCAAAAATAATGGCGATTTATTTCAAACAAATGCCTGAAGACGCCCTATTTTAGGGCATCTTCAGGCATTTTATGAGAACAAATGGGTGGTGAAACCGTCGCTGCAAAAGAGGTTTAACCCAACACCTGTGATTATTACATCTTCACAAGCAAAAATATGGTGCGATGCAGCATATTTTTTCGCCACGGCTATACGGGCACACGGCCTTCAGCTCTATTTTTATAAAACAGCAAAATAGCCTTTGCCGTGTCGTCAATCAAAAATTCCGCCCAACGGCCTGCATACCAGTTAAATGTAGTAGTAACGCGGGTTTTTACCGCAATGGAAAGCCGCGTGCCGCCAGCCTCGGGCGTTAGCGTGTACGAAGTATCTTCCAAATCAAAATACCGACCGCCGATGACGATATGGTCATCCAACGAGCCTTCGGGGAAGGAATTTTTATCGAATTTATACTTCCACGCGACGTGGCGGTTTTCGTCCCATGCGGTGATAATTTCCTCAAACTTAACCCCGCGTTCCCACTGCAATTGCCGTGTGCCTCCTACTTTAGGCTCGATGGTGCGCGCTTCAATTGGGTAAGGCACGCCAATTTTGTAGGCAAACCCACTTTTAAGCTCGATAGGTTTGATGTCTAGCGGAAAATTGATGTGCTGCCAAATTTCAGCCGGACTGGCGGCAATAAACACGCTGCGATTCACCTGTTGATAGGCGTTTTCAGGCGTTCCGCGCTGTTCAAACGGGGCTGCGGCAAACGGAAAAAGCAGTAAAAATCCGAGCACTTTTTTGTTCGTTTTAGCGCCAAACATGGCTGAAAGTGCAGCGATAAGCGCGCCCAAAATACCCATCGCAAAAAATAGCGGCAAGGCCATCACAATGCAAATCGCACCCTCACGCATCAGCGCCCCACCGGCAAAAGCAAAAAACGCCACCGCTAAAGATGCAATAAAACTTGCGCCCAAGATCCCTTGATCGCCATGCCCAGCTTTGAGTGCCCGCTTGGCCTGGGCTGCTGCATATGCGCACAGCCCGCCAATGGCGCACGGCACACCCGCTAAAAATGACCACATCATGAGTGCGCTGCCAGTGCTGTCTTTCACCACAAAAACTTGCGCAAACAACTTATGCGCCGACACGCCATACAACCCACCCAAACCGATAATACCGATGTAGGCCGAGATGATAATCGACCAACGGATGAGCGTGATGGAACCGGCTTCTGGCGCGGGCTTTGCGACGTGGGGAGGAGCGGGCGGAAAGGGTTGATAGGGCAAATCAGACGCATAAGGCTGAGCTGGTTGTTGCGTTGTTAATACAGCTTCTGGTGGAATATTTTCCGATGTTGGCACTGGAGGTGGCGTTTGCTGATCGGTCACTTTAACGTTCCTTGTTATTATTATTTACGCTGAATTTTTAAAGAAAGTTTAGCTTAAACCCGCATTAAAAATACTTGAAGACGCCCTATTATAAGGCATCTTCAGCCCTTCATTCAAAGCAGATTCTTACGCATTTCAACATGCAAGATATCGGCTTCAGTAAACATATCACCCACTTGCACAAAGCCATGCAGCGCGTAAAACGACGCTGCATGCGCCTGCGCGTGCAGCAGCACATCCGTGTAGCCCAAGTACCGCGCTTGATCGGCTAATGCGTGCAACACGCGCCCCCCGGCACTCTGACCGCGTAGGGCTTTAGCGACAGCCATGCGACCAATCCTAGGCGTAATCCATGTGCCGTCAGCCCCACGAGAAAGCACGAGTCGCCCCGTGGCAATCACTTCGCCTTCATCATTACGCAACACCGCGTGTGCGGTACGTTTAGGCATGGCATCGAGCGCATCAAACTCAAGCGTTGCGGCAACACCCTGCTCGCCAACAAACACCGCTTGGCGCAACGCAGATAGCGCTGCTCCATCGCGCGCCCACGTGGTAATTTTGGCGGCTTGCACCTACTTTACGACCTTGCCAGCAACCGCATCTTCCAGCCACTGCTTAGTGATTGGCCCGGTTTTGTTGATCACCAATTTTCCGGCGGGGTTGTATACCAAGGTCACAGGCAAGCCTTTTTGTTTGCCAAAAATTTTCTCCGTCGCATCATCACCCAACACAGACACATAGGTGATGCCAAATTTAGTGGCGGCGGCTCTAATTTTCTTTTCTTCAGCCGCAGTGGGTTGGTCGTCGTTGTACCAATCAAGTGCTACGCCGATTACACGGGTTTTGTCGCCTTGGGCTTTGGCAAATTCCGCAATTTCGGGGATTTCTTTCACGCACGGCGCGCACCACGTCGCCCAAAAATTAACCACCACCCATTTACCTTTCAACGCTTCCAAACTTTGCGTTTGGCCTTGCGAATCTTTTAGTACAAAGGCGTTGGCAGCGTTACTCGCCACGGCAATAATTAACGCAGCAGTAAATTTCAAGTAGCTCAATTTCATTTATTCAATAATCCAATTAGGTGACAGACTAGGGTAGTTTTTTTACCACATTTCAAGAACGCTATTATCGCTATTTTTGTGAAAATAGCCTCAGTCTAGGCAGGTTTTTAAGCCTCTGCTATTATGTTGTCATAAAATAGCAAGAGAAAACAACAGAATACAAGCCTTGGGGTACCACGTATTTCCACCCACTCAACAATAACGTTGTCATCGGCGGCGCGATGACAGGGAGCCCAGATGCCGCTTAATTTAAGTTTACCGGTTTCAACTCGCGCGTTGGCGAAAGACTTCGAAACCAATCCAAAAAAAATAAAGCTTTGGGCAGAATCCCTGCCGCTCACCAAAACTGTCGAGGCAGGCAAGAAGCTCCACGAGTTTTTAGAAAACGTCAATCGCGCCAAGTTTTCAGCCGATGACCGCTTAGCTTTCATCGAAACTCTTACGCCTATTTTGTGCGTGGTGTTTGAAGAGCTTGAAGCTATTTATGCCTACAGCAGCCTGCCCATGCCCACGCGCCAGCTCGACGCATTTCAGCTCGCGCGTAAGCTCGCTGCCGAGTGCGCCTACAGCTATAAACTGGTGCTGATGGAACGGTCGGGCAAGCTGCTAAAGTTTAACGCCAAGAAAAATATCGGCCCCAATTTGTACCGCGCCATGTACTACGCCGCCGCGCAAATTTTGCAGTGTTACAAAACCTATCACCCCGTGCCGCAAGGCGTTTGGGCTGAACTACATCAGCTATTTGGCTTTGCCGAAGACTCCGATTTAGTCACAGAACCGGTTGATTTTATTAACGAAAATCAACGCGCTGCACAAAGCAAAACTAACATTGGTGAAGTGTATGTAGACACCTGCTTAATCTCGATGGCAGACCCGTATCGCCTCATGTACAAAGAAGTTGATCGCGTGCAAGAAGTGCTCGGGCGCAATCGCGCGATGGTCGACTTCCGCAACGATAGCGAGGGTGCCAACCCCAACGAACTTTTTGTGATAGCACTTGATGGTGACCAAGCGCCGAAGCCCGTCATTCAAGGCACACGGGCCGCTGCTGGTGGCGTGGTACTGCGGATACTTGAAACTAAACGCTTAATCGAGCGCCTAAAGCAACGCGCGCAACCCGGTGCAAATAACAACAACGCCACGCTAGCGCAAAGCCGCGCTACGCACGACATGACCGACCTAATTCAGCGCTTACTACGCCTGTGGGGCGATCCGCCAAAACGCCAGTTTAGACGCAACCCGGCCAGCGCCACCTTGGCACTGTGCAGCGGCATCAAGGGCATCGCCTATTTTGCCGAACGTGAGCTTGAGCAAGCCCAATCAGAAGACGATTCAGCGGTGTACGAAGGTGGCAACACCATGCCGCTGCTCACCATCCCGCAAGATGACGCTGCTAAACAAGTAGGCGTAGATGAATGGCAAGTACTCAACCAAAGTGCCAACGGCCTGCGCCTGCACCGCAAGCAAGGCGGCACCGTCGCTGTCACCGTTGGCGAAGCAGTAGGCGTGCGCTTCATCGGCGGACGCACTTGGAACATGGGGGTAGTGCGTTGGCTAACGCTACTGGAAGGCGACGCACTAGAGTTCGGCCTAGAACTCGTCTCGCCTGCCGCAACGAGCGTAACGATTGAAGCCACCATCGGCGGTGGCAATCGCGCGATGCCCGCGTTGCTGCTCGCACCACCGCATTCAGAAACTGAATCAGACGAAATTCTAACCCTACCCGACACCTTCAGCGACCTACGCGAATTCACCATCAACGACCACGGCTTTGAATACACCGTGCGGGCAACGACGCTGATGGAGCGCACGTCTAAGTTTGATTTGTTTCAGTTTACGAAGGCGAATAGTTAGTCTTTCAGCGTAAAATGAATGCCTGAAGACGCCCGTAAATCGGGCGTCTTCAGCCACATCAACAATACCTTTAAGCGGCGCTTTTCCGCACCTTCTGCATCACCGCCACCACAATCGCCACTGCGATTCCAACCTTATCCCACACCGCGTGCGGGATCAGCATCATCACACCGGCTACTGCCAACAGCACACGTTCGAGCGTTGTGGTGCGCTTTAAAAACCAGCCTTGCGCGGCTGCGGCCAGCACGCCGATGGTGACGAACGCTAAGGCCACCACTGCTGCCACGCTCATCCAACTAGTTGCCCACGTGGCACCGGCTGGCAGCTTTAGCAATACGCCGATGCCCATGGGGTCGAGCACAAAAATAAACGGTACGATGAAGGCGGGTAGCGTGTATTTCCACGATTGCAGCGTGGTTTTGTAGGGATCGCCGCCGGTGATGGCGGCTGCCGCAAAGGGCGAGAGCGCGGTGGGTGGCGACACTTCGGACAATACCGCGTAGTAAAAAATAAACATGTGCGCGGCAAAGTCCGGCACACCCAGTTTTATCATGGCCGGTGCGGCAATCACGGCGCAAATAATATAGCTTGCCGTTACTGGAACCGCCAAACCGATGACCCATACGATAAGGGCTGTGTAAATGGCGGTGAGCACCACGCTACCGCCCGCGTAGGCAATCACAATGGCAGAGAATTTCAGCCCTAAACCCGTGAGTGTGACTACACCTACAATGATGCCTGCAGCCGCGCACGTGGCTGCCACATTGAGCGTGCTGATCGTGCCGTTTTCTAGCGCTTTGATAAGCTTAGAATCCCAAAAACGGCGCGGCAACGATGCAGTGTGATTACTAAATAAATCCCACGGAATCAACGCACTTTCGCGTCGAAAAAAGCTCACCACAAACGCCACTACCGTCGCCCAAAACACCGACAACGTGGGCGAATAACCAAGCAGCATGAACACCACGATAGAAAATAGCGAGGCGAAGTGATACCAATATTTTTTAGCCAATTGCCAAGCAGACGCTGCGCGTTCACTCACCACATCGCCCATGCGATATTTGCGCGAATCAATTTCTACCATCACAAATAGCGAAAAGTAAAAAAGCACCGTCGGCACTAGCGCCATTTGGATTACATCTAAGTAAGATATTTTTAAAAATTCAGCGATCAAAAACGCCGCGGCACCCAACACCGGTGGCGACAAAATAGCGCCCAGTCCACCCGCTGCCAGCAAGCCGCCCGCCGCGTTTTTTTCGTAACCTGCTTTAGCTAGCATTGGATAGGCCACCGAGCCAATCGTGACGGTTGTGGCCACGCCCGAGCCCGAGGGCCCGCCCAATAAAAACGATGCCAATACCACGGTGCGCCCCGCCCCTGCTGGCTTTCCGCCCATTAAGGCAAATGAATAATCGAGAAAAAACTTCCCCGCGCCAGAAAATTGCAGAAACGCACCGTAAATGGTAAATAAAATAATCAAGGTGGCTGACACATCAACCGCCACGCCAAAAATACCTTCCAACGTCATGTACATATGGCCGATTAAGCGATCAATATCATAGCCGCGATGCGTCCACGGATCAGGCAAATGCGACCCCAACATAGCGTAGGCCAGAAACCCTACGCACACCATCGGCATCACCCAACCCGATGTGCGCCGCGCGGCCTCTAGCACCAGCACAATCAGCGCCACACCAAAAATACGATCCCACATATTTGGCGTAACTGCCCGATCAGTAAAGTCATCACCACCGAGCAGCATGTAAACCACAATACCCACGCTTAAAGCCGCTAGCGCAATATCCCACCACATAATGCGATGCCGATAACGCACCGCAATCGGAAACACCAAAAACGACAAAAACAGCACGATCCCCACGTGTATCGCGCGCAGGTGCGCCGTGGGCACAATGCTATACGCAGCATACAAATGGAAAATGGAAGCTACCACCGCTGCCGCCGTTAAAAATACCGCCACCCAACCTTTTATTTTGTGGGTGGCACCCTCTTCTTCTTCGATAAATTTTTCAGCTTTTTGTAAGGCCTCTGCACTTATTGCATCTGCCTCGATCGCCTCGATTTTAGGGTCGCTACTTAATTTTTCGCTCATTGGTTTTCCACATTTTATTATTTTCGATGATGCTGCTTTTGCGCGACTCTCTCACTCAGTTTCACAATAAATTCTACACTTTATGGCTCTAATTTTGTGCGCCAATTTGGGCACTCACACCTAATCATGATTTAACCTTTTACGCATTTTGCCTGTGCTAGACTAAAGCGCTTGACATAAAAACGTCACAATTATCATCATAACGATATCGAGGAAATCATGAAAACATTTACCCAGTTTGCTGCTAAAACATTCGCCGCTGTCGCCATATCAACCGTACTCGCTTCAGCTGCTATTGCTCAAGTCAAAATCTCCATCGCCACCGGCGGCACCGCTGGCGTTTACTACCCATTAGGTGGTGGCATTGCCAACGTACTCACCAAACATGTACCCGGTATGCAAGCCACGGCAGAAGTCACTGCGGCGTCAGTACAAAACATGCAGCTAGTCGGTGCAGGCAAAGCAGAAGTGGGCTTTACCATGGCCGATACCGCATGGGATGCCTACCAAGGCCAAGATAAATTTAAAGACAACAAACAGCCCGTGCGCGCGCTAGTGGTGTTCTATCCCAACATCACCCACGTCGTGACGGTGGAAGGTAAAGGCATTGAAAAAATGGCCGACCTTAAAGGCAAACGCATCTCCACCGGCGCGCCCGGTAGCGGCACTGAAATTATGGCGTTCCGTATTTTAGAAGCCTACGGCATTGATAAAGATAAAGACGTAAAACGCGAACGCTTATCGATCGCAGAATCAGTAAGCGCGCTGAAAGACGGCAAAATTGATGCGCTAATTTGGGTAGGCGGCAACCCCACACCCGGCATCACCGATTTAGCGGCCACACCCAATACTAAATTGAAGCTAATCGACCACGCCGATGCGGCCGACAAAATGCGCGCCAAATATGGTCCGCTATATGTGAAGGACACTATCGCTGCAAAATCTTACCCTGGCCAAGACAAAGTAAACGCCAACATCGCCGTGTGGAACATCTTAGTGGTGAATGAAAAAACACCAGAAAAAGTAGTCTACGATATTGTAAAAACCATGTTCGAGAAAAAAGCCGACCTTGTAGCCGTGCATAAAGACGCCAGCTTTTTGTCGCTCGACAATCAGCTAACCGGCGGATCGCCGATACCGTTTCATCCGGGTGCGTTGAAGTATTTTAAGGAAATGGGTTTGAAGGTTAACTAAGCTTTCTTACTGAACGTAAGCAGTGGTTTAAAGCGCGTAATTTAGTAAGCTAATGCCTTGGGAGATGCCCGAATACCCCGCAAGGGGGCTACCTTCGGGTCGTATGGCGTCTCCAAGGCATTTTTACGTATCAAGCGAGGCTCATATTTCGGCGCAACGCTTGCCTGCACGCAATAAACGGTGAAAGGACTACAATAATGTTGTGACGAAACCAACCGTAGAAGGTTAGCTAACGTGAAAAGCATCCACATTTCTCAAGACCCACTACGAATGAGTGGCACACCCTGTTTTATTGGCACACGCGTTCCGGTGAAGTCATTGTTTGACTACTTGGAAGCCGGGGACAGTCTGTCATGGCACTCGGTTAAGGTTTCTTTGGGCGTAAATTAAGTCTCTTGCAGTCTGACGCGGCATAGTTAATAGCGGTAGTTTTTTAGGCCTTCGTTTCTT
>JAYUOW010000297.1:0-8295 GCA_043760555.1 Betaproteobacteria bacterium | reverse complement strand
TTTCACAATTCGCATCTGCGGACTGTAGCGTATAGGCTACAAAAAGGCAATCAAAATAATATTTAACGCCATCCCATTTATAGCGTGGAATGGGTTGTGGTGGACAGGACAGCTGAAGTTTGCCGTATTTAGGGCGTCTTCAGTGAATAAAAGGGGTTTCGCGACAGCCTCATTCGCCTATTTATCATGCATCAAATAAAGCACGCTCCCATCGAGTTTTGATAACCTAATTCTTGCAACTCCGCCCTTATCTAACTTGCTACCCTGAAAATGTCCTTCAATTATCCAGACGTTGTGAACAAGCTCGGCGGAAAAAGGCTTTTGTTTGCGCACAGCTTCAATCCCATAAATTTCAGCCAATATAATTTCTGCAACGGCAATGGCGGCTGCTTTTGTCGGCAAATATCCTGCTTTTGGAACGTATCCACGATCATCAAAAACTGGTACCACCACCTTATTTTCACTCGCGTAGGAAGAGCTTGCATTTAAAATAGTGCATAGAAAAAACGCACAGCATAAAAACTTGAACATCCCTGATCTCCCAGTGCAATATCTTGATCGACAGTAAAACTTCTAAATTTAATGAAGTTGCAAATATTAACTCTGCGCGTCCACCGAGTGTATTAGCAATTTAACCATTCGGCGCAGTTGGCGCTTCGCTGATTGTCTCCCTACGGCTTCGGCTGCGGGATGGAGGGTTGCGAGGCTGGGGCTTCCAGCGCGGGGTGGGCTACACATTGGTTTACCGATTCGAACGCTGCACCGTAGATTCCAAACGGATTGCGGGTGCTTATGTAGCCATCCGAGCGCAAAATTTGCTGGCGCGCTTCAGCGATTTTTAGTTTGCCGTACACGGTTACATAGCCGTTTGAAAGCTTCGGCGAACACGCGCCGGCGGGCACATTTACGGCATGGCGGAACACGCGGTTTTCGGCATCACCTTGGCTTAAAAAAACGGCGGCGAGCTCGGCGCTGTTTTTAAAATAGCCTTCAATAATGACGTGTTTATCGGCATATTTTTCAGCCGCTGCGAGCAGGCGTGTCATTGATAATGATTCGTACAGATAGCGCCCGCCGTCCGCCGCAATTGGGTGGCGCAAACTATCGCGTTCATGCGTAGCACCTTCTATCGGCTCATAGCGCTCGCTGAAGTGAATCGTTGCGGTACCCCAGGGCCAAGGCTCAATTCGGGTTAACTTTTCGATGGAGCCGTTAAAAGCAGACATATGCCCGCGCGAACGGGCGTTGTAGGTTCCTTCAAGCAGAAAATAGCCCCTACTGCGCGACTCCCACTGCTGCAATTGTTCGGATGATAGGTGCAACCAAACAGAGTTGCCGAACAGCCTGTTTTCATAATCTTCACGATTAGGGCTTAAATGATTGCCTTCAAAAGCCAACGCCATAAAGCCGGACACTCTAATTTTTTGCTTATGAAATTTTTCTGGTGTGGCAAGCAATTGAATCATCGAAACAGTGCGTATTTCTGCGGCTGCGCACGCTGCGCCACTGAGCGCCGCTAGCAAAAGCAGCAGGGAACGTAAGGCACTTTTAACTCGCAGATTGTTCATGCATTTCCGAAAAAAATTTTATTATTGCATACGCTACGAAATTCAGGGTGACCAAGTTGCGTTGCCCAACAAACGGTTGATGCTAAGCATGTGCTGAAGATGCCCGTATTTAGGCTATCTACAGCATATTGGTCGTAAGAGGCAATCACTAGGTCAGCATCCGCCCGCGCGCCGGCAATCACTTAGACCGCTCGTTTTTAAATTTTGCGCAATCGCGTAGACGTTGTGATTTTGATGTGGCACTGGTTGCGGTCTGTTTTGCTATTGCGGCAATTTTGCGGCGCGTTTGACCACTGCGTTTTGTTGCGCCTTCAGTCCATGACATCGTGGCTAACAGCAGAAACAACCCTCCACCCACCATCCAAATACTAGCGTACACATATCTACCCCACTCATCGCCAAACACTGCATATAGCGTTGGTATGATGCTGTTGCGGCCAGTTTTAAGAATCAACAAGGGCGTAGCTGAAACAAGTAGCTCTACGCCAATAGCGATAATCACTAGACCGATAGCGCCCAAAATAACTCTGACGATTAAATTGCCCATTCCAAATATTGCCCCTAGAAATTCCAGCGCTTCACGGAAATTAACCTGCTGTTACGGCTTCAATTTTTAACTGGATTCCATCGTTTAATCACCCCGTGCAATTGGCGCTACGCTGATTGAAGCCCTACGGGTTGGTGTTTCGTTGTGCTACCGCGTTATCCCAAACCGCGCAACTACCCTCGAATTTTTCGATGGTTTGGGCGGCGTTCTAGCACTTGTTTGAGGTTGATAATCGCACCTTCTTTTAAAGCTAGCGCTACTTGCGCAAACGCTAAATGGTAGTAGCCCATTTCGCTCACTGGGTATCTCAATAGCTTTTTTAAAATATGGAATGCCTTCTTTGTCGCGCCCAAAATTGGGCTTAACGTGGCTATAGACGGTTCAATTTTATCGAGTGGTGTTGAAGATAGGCTAGTGCTCGTAAATACCACCACATCCAAAACTTCGCTGCCAACCAAGATGCTCAGTTTTGCCAATAGCGAGGAATTTTTGTGCATGCAACAGTGAGTCCATACCCCGAAAATCGGGAGCCGAACTTGAATAGGCGGTCTCACTATCCACCCCCAGCAGAAATGTTGTGCGCCAACGACATTCAATACTCTATTATCGGCACTATAAAGAATTTGTAGGCTGATGTATTCAACACCAAGGATGGCGGGGCGCATCGCGTACATGTGGCGCTCACCAATTCTTTTTACATGGTGCCCAAATACCATAACCTCACCGGCGGGCACGACTTTATAAGCAAAGTGGGAGCCAACGATTAACGGCTCACCTAGCAACTTGACTACATCTGTGACATGCATTCCGTGCTTCACCGATGCAAGCCGTTCCGCCGTTAAATTTGGCGCGAGTCGCCCCCCAGTTCTGGTTACCAGATAGCATCCACCAATTGCGACGAGTAGCAGCAGCAATTCGGCGCCGTGATTTCGGATAAATCGCATTGAAGTAGCCTCTAATTTGTTTGACATGACTGCAGTTTTTTCGGTACCTCAAAGCTGCTATCCCACCCCGTGTGGACAAGCCACCTCTTGGACGGGCGCGGTCAGTCAGCGTTAGTTCCCCCTAGTTGCCCCAAACATGGTGCACGCCGATTTCATTTCTCGATACTCGATCTTGATATGTGGTGTATCCCGAAAATAGCATATCGATATTGGTGAAATTCGCCAGTGCGATCACGAGATATAGATACACCTCCAAAAAATCTGGTTTGATTTGAGATCCGAAATAAAAAATCGCTGGCCAACTAAATAAAAGCCCCCACAAAAATAATTTACTAACCCAAAATGCGTCTTTTCCCATTGGATGACTTAAAAGTGGTCGATTTTCATCAATCGCCTTTTGCATAGACTTGGAGAAGATTAAGCAAGAAGGACAAAAGTACCAAAAAATTATCGGCATCCAGAAAAGGACGGCTCCAATCGCTTTTACCCATACGCTTGGTTGCAGCAGATGTTGATCCACAATATCTCTCAACAGATAAGACGCAGTAAAACACAGCAACAGACAGACAGACTTCAAATAAAATCTCAAAATAACCTCAATTTTTAATCGCAGTATGCAGCGCGAGAAAACATCGCATATCCCAGCGAGCCAATCCATAATCCAGCTGAAGAGACGCGTTTGCGATGAACAGAACAAAGGATAGCAGTTCGAATAGCGGTGGTTAAAGCCAGTGCTAGCAAAATTCTATTGTGCATATTTAGTACCTTTAGCTACTTTGCCCGCGGCTTGATTGGTCCAACTGGTTTGCTACGGGGTATCAAGCGCCCCCACGTTTGTAAGAAATTTTTACGCCTTCATAATTGGCGCGCCTGTTGAAAATATCGGTGTCAGAACTATTATGCGTAATTTCCAATTCAAATTCGTTTCGCCATTTCAAGAAAATTGCATCTTGGCCTTTAATTAAAAATACTTCTTCAGCGTTATTGAGTGCTAAAAACCTTGATTTCTCTATGGCGACAAATCGCGCCAATGGCGTGGTCGCACCACAATCTCGCTCATACACGGAAGCGGTCAGATTTTTGTGCGTTGCAGGAGTTTTTGCTAGCAGGGTATCTTGGCATCCCCCAAAAAACTCGAAGCGGTGCACAACGTGTAAGGCAAACGCGCCAGTGATGACCGCTAATCCGATGATAACCAAAACAGATCTGGAGATGACATTGCCCATTTTCAAAGTATTTCTCATAGAAATTCTAGCGTTTCACTGGAACATACCTGCTGTATGTCCCATACGCTCACGTGCCGCGCGCATGCAGGAATGCCGAGGTTGTAACGGTCGCTTTCTTTCATGTCTTGGTTCACCTTTATTGGTCGCATTAAAAGTTAGGAAGTAATCTACTATAATTATGTCGGAGAGCCCCGTATTCAGGGCGTTTTCAGCACATCACTCTTGAAAATTATCGCAATTTCAGCACCTACCGATGGTTCAAAAACTACCATCTGCAAATCACCCGCTTTGATCGAGTTGAAGAGTTTCTCCCGTGCTGTATCACTCCACCAGTTTTTCGCATCCGATAAACTCGTTGCCCACGTAATCCACTTTTTCAAATCTTCGTCTACAAAATCAACGTTAGCCGACAGCCGCACACGGCTGACTACGTTTTGCAGCACAAAATCTTGGATTCTTATTGCTTGCACGTTAACGAAGCTTAACTGCGTTGCAGCGCCATTAACTTTCAAAAAATCTAGGCAAACGCAGGCTAGATTTCGATTGTAGGCAATCGCTACTAACTCGGCGTCATGCAGACGGTAGTCATTTTTCATTTAGATTGCGACTTTTGATGTTTTACGCGCTTCTTCGGTAGTTGCGCTTTTGAGCCAACGGCTGTGGTGATTCGCTTATCCTTTGCTGCGACGCGCTGCTGCGCCGTACCTTTTAAAAACGCAGCGTCGAAATTTTCGTCAGCGTCATCGAGACTAACTTTAGGTTCAATCCAGAATCTTGACCTTGTTGTCGCCCACAAAAAAGCCCCGCCCAGCGCCACCCAAATCGTGGCAAACACATAGCGTTCCCGTTGCTCGCCAAAGATAACGCGCAACATTGAGTAATTGCCGCGACTTAATTTTTGTTCGTGCAACGGCACGCCGGATAACACAAAGGCAATACCCGTCACCACGAATAATAGTCCGAACACTATCGCAGCAACTCTGAAAATTCGCATAGTCATTTTAAGTATTCACCATAAGAATTGCGTGCTTAGTTCAGATCAACAGCGCGGGTATTGGCATACTGTGTCAACGCCTTTAGTATTTTAATCACCCAGCGCAATTAGCGCTGCGCTGATTGAAGCCCTACGGGTTGGTGTTTCGTTGTGCTACTCGGTAACGCCCAAACTACGTAGCTGCCCTCTAATTTCAGGATAGTTTGGACGGCGTTTTAGCACTTCTTTGAAGTTGATAATTGCACCTTCTTTTTGGCCGAGCACTACTTGTGCATACGCTAAATGGTAGTAGCCCATTTCGCTCACCGGGTCCATCTCAATGGCTTTTTCTAAATACGGAATGCCTTCTTTGCCGCGTCCTAACTTTGATAGCACCCAGCCGTAGCTGATGGTGTTGTCTAACGTGGGTGAGTGATCTAGGGCTAGTTTGAAAAACGGTAGTGATTGATTTAGTCGGTGACGCTGAAAGAGCCCAGATGCGGTTGTCCACACGGCGTCAGCTTGATTCGTGGCGGCAATGTATTGTTCTGCCATCTTGATGGCAAGCGCATCAGATGCAGCGTCGCCACGGATGGCATAAATGTTCATCAACCCTTCTATCGCCACTGTGGCGGTTGGCGCAATTTTTAGTACGTTTTTGTACATATCTTCTTCGTCGCGCTCGATACTGAGTATGCGCGGAATACCCAGTAAACCAATTTGGCTTTGAATTTCCACTTTTTGCCCTGGCCAAAGCTTTGTGGCTTCTTGCCATGACACCAAAGCCGTCACGTCACCTCGATCACCTTCGCTAAAACGAATTTTCGCCCATGAATATAGGTGAAAGTCATTGGTAAACGTAATAGCGCGCCCCTGCCGTTCTACTTTTGCGAGTTGCTTCTCCACGCTATTGATGGACTGGGCATTTATAAATAGCAACACGCCATAAGTTGCGTATACGGTTACAAAAACCAAGAAAAAATGATGAAGACGTTCGATAACGTGCAAAAATTTATGGTCTTCGCCCAACCAATCTTCGACCCAGTCTTGCACAAAAAACACGATGCTGAGCATCATCAAGCCAGCGCCAATCCAGGTCAGCAACACCGTCACATCACCGATGGCGATACGATAACGCCACTGCGCGTACAGACTAAACGCACAAATTAGCGTGGTGAAAATACTCACAAAAAATGAATTCCGAAAGAGCATCACTTGGTGACTCCTTGCGATTTTTTGGCGTTGTTTTCAATATCGCGATTGAGCGTCACTTCATACAATAATCTGCTGGCCAATACGTTGTCAGGGTCTTGTCGCAGTGCCGACTCTATGCATTGGGATGCATCGGCATAGCGACTACCGCGCAAATAGGCGACGCACAGCCCAGTAAGCTGCCTTACGCTTGGACGCTGCCTGCCAAAGCCCTCTTCATAGGCCGCAATAGCATCGATGTAATTGCCACGCTTAAAATGTACATCACCAATCAATTCAAACGGCGCATTCCAGCGGGAGTGCAGTCGTATGGCCGCTTGGGCTTGCGTGATGGCATTGGCGTCGTCCCCAACTTCAAGATAACTTCGTGCAAGCCGCATCGCCACATCGGTATCCAAGGGTACGAGTGCCTGTGCTGCTAAGTTATGGCCAAGCGCTTCTCGGTGCTGCCCGAGCGACGTTGCGGCGTGGGCGATCCACGTGTGTGTGCGCGATGACGCGCCTTGGGGCTTTTTAGCTACCCCATCGCTACTGCTATCGCTGTTAGCTTCGCTATTTGCCGTGAGCATCGCTTTGCCCAGCGCGGCGATTTTTGGATAGTCACCCACTTTTTTCGATAGTACCCGCATGGTGTCGTCGGCAATAAACTCGTCCGTAGGTGCAAGTGAAAATGCTGCCATCACCGCAGGAATTTCTTTTGCTAAATCGCCGCGTGCCGAATGAACATACGCGGCAAGCCACGGCGCATCGGGGTTTTTAGGGTTAATGGCACTGGCATTTTCAGTTGCCACTAATGCTTGCCCATAGCGGCGGCCTACGAAATGAGCTGCGCCGATGACTAGCCATGCATCATCAGCGCGGTTATCCATGCTGATCGCCGTGCGAGCGTATTTTTCAGCCGTTGCTAATAACTTTGGATCGCAAAACGCCAGCACCCGCAACATAACCGCGCCAAGCGCAGGGTCCTGCGCAAAAGCCCCAGCGGCTTTGAGCTTTCCGAAACTATCAAGCATTGACAACATAATAGTATTGCGCGTGCCGCGATGACCCATACGCGTCGCAGCACTAAAGTGTGCGGACGCATCCGCGTAGTTTTTTAAACGTGCAGCAGCGATTCCGGCAATCAGGCGGGCATTAAACGGTGCGAACGCTTTGCCGTTGATATAGGCAGTCGCAAGCGTGTGCGCTTTGACGTTGTCGCCGCGTTCTAAGGCGATTTGCGCGGCACTCATTTGCGCCGACTGGTCTAAAGGTTGGCGCGCGAGTGCGGCATCCACCTCGGCTTGGGCAGCGTCAAGATTACCTTGCAGTAACCCAAGCGCCCCCGGAAAGCGTTCTTCGCTTGAGCGGCCTAGCTCTTGCTTCATTAAATTTGCCGCAGCCGCTGAATAGTCACCCATCAAATACTGCGCCAAGCCTAAACGCGTCGAAAAACTATTACCGCGAAAAAGTGGATCCATTTCGGCTATTCGGTACCTAAATGCCATGTAGCTACAAGCTAAGACCACCGCTATTGCGACACTAATTCTGGGCCACCATTTGCGCACGACATGTTGTTGTGGGTTGCTGGCGGGGCTTTGAATCTCGCTGGTCTCTGACATGGATTCCCTATTGCGCATTAAAGTTAGGACTATTTCAGCTACTTATCCTAATAATTTTTTCATTTAAAATTGTATAGGCTAGTTTCTTTGCGGTGCAATTTTGCCGTTATGAATAGGCTGGAGACGCCCTAAAATAGCCGCGAGTGTCTACCGAAACCGCGCATTGGCCTTGAACAGGCGTATCGTAGATAGCGGGGTTTTGTTGCAAGCGGCATGGTCGAATA
>JAYUOW010000296.1:0-8354 GCA_043760555.1 Betaproteobacteria bacterium | reverse complement strand
TTGATTCTTGCGTCAGCAGCGAAAGTTATTGTTGCTGAAAATTTTGCAAGCAATCCGGTTTTGCCTGCTACCAACTTGGATAAAGGTTATGACCCCATAACAGCAGCGAATTCAACAAAGAATGTGAAGACATTGGATATTACCCCAGCAACAGGCGTTATTAATATTCTGATGATGCCAACTGCACAAAATGTACCGCTAACATTAACACCAACCTTAACCTTAGGTCAGCCAGTAGTTTGGGTTTGCACCACGCCGGTTGCAAACGCGAAGTATGTACCAGCAAATTGCCGTTAAAATTTACGGTGAGTTCTGTCTTAAAAAAACGGGTCTTGGCCCGTTTTTTGCTGTGAGCGGTGTGTTTGCGTGCGGTTATTTGCACCGAGATAGATGGAAATTATAATCTCGTCGTTACTTTTTCGTAAACGCTAGTTTGACTGGCACACCCTTTGCGTGCAATGTATTAATAATCTTGATACTTATCGATCCTGACAAATTCCATGACAAAACTGCGCGCTACAATAATACATTTTTGCGCAAGTATTTTGATTGTTGCCATAATGATGTTTGTGATGACAGTTATTTGGTATCCACCGCCTTTGTTTCGAATACTTGGTGGTTTTGGTTTGCTACTTCTGATCGCTGCTGTTGATGTGGTTCTAGGACCACTGCTTACGTTTGTCGTATTTAAGCCTCATAAAATCGGGCTGAAATTCGACTTGTGCGTGATTGTGGTTTGCCAATTGGCTGCGTTAATTTATGGCATTTATACGATTGCGCAGGTTAGACCAGCTTTTATCGTGTTTGTAAAAGACAGATTTGAGCTGGTAAGGGCATTGGATCCAACAACTGAAGGTTATGCCGAGGCTTCTCTGAAATCACAATTTGACTCCGCGCCATGGCTAGGTCCTCAGTTAGTTGGAGTAGCATTCCCCGCCAGCAATGACGAAATTATGAAAATTACAGAGTCAGCCATGAACGGCGGAGCAGACATTCAGCACTATCCGAAATATTATGTTGGCATAGATGGCAGTAAGCCGCAAATTATTCAAAAAGCGCAATCGCTTGAGGTGCTCAAAAAGCTGAATCCTAATGATGTAGGTCGCATTGATAAGCTCGCTGGCGAACTTGGTGTGCAAAGCGTTGACTTAGGATTTATTGTTTATCGGGCAATTCGCGCCGATATATCGATGATCGTGAATCGTCGGAATGGAACAATATACAAGGCGGAAGCTTTGCTCCCTTGGTGATTTTTTTCGCTTTACTGAAACATGCTATGTCAGCGCGAACCTAGGGGTTTAGCTGGCGAGGGTTACGGTAAAAATATGCGAAATGAATAAAACGGTACAAATGTGGAACAACGCGTCGCGACTATCCGCTGCTCTTTAGTTTTTTGGATTCAACCGCGCTTCGACCATGGCAATCAGCAGCATTCGTAGCGCTCGGTTTTCCCGCGTAAACGGAAGGTCACGGTACTGCTCCAACATCTGGGACGCTGCTTGGAAGTTCTGTTTTTTAATTAAGCCTAGCGCCGCTCCACATAATGCAATTTCTGCTATTGATTCCTGCGATCTCAATTGATCATTTTCCAGCACCAAACGCCCGTTCAAGATCATTTGATCAATATCTCGCCGCGCAATCGCATTAAAATAATCGCTCGCGATTACGAAGTGCAGAGGCAAAGCACCACGAGAGCAACCTAACCAATCAGACGAAAGTACAGCCGTGGCCATAGCAGTTGGCGCTGACGTTGCCACCGTCGCACCGATATTGACTGCAGCGGCTAACGCCATGTCGTTGGGTAAAGCGTTGTGGCAACTTGTCTTGCTAAGATTCAGGAGGGTAAGGTTTGCTAAATGGCCGCGATGCGTGATGTTAGCCGTATCGCCGCGCTTTCCCAATGCAACGCCAAGTTTTTCTGCGTGCATGGCTGTTAAGACCTTGGAGTTGAGCGTCCGCTTGGAAATACCATCAAATGCTCTCGGTAGCGCTCGTTCGGGGGCTAAAATTTCTGCGAACGGTATGGTGGCCTGACTTAACTCGTTGAGGGCGGCGGCGGACGAACGCATAAAGCGGGTTTTAGGCGCTAAATGCGAGACGATAGGATTAAAATCAGAGTTACTGGGTATATTAGTTTGGGAAATCAACGGATTCAGAAGCGATTTATTCGCTAAATACCTAAGGTTGTAGTCGCCGAGCGCACTTAATCCCTGCGCTTTAAGTTCAGCAATCAGATTCGGGGAGATCAAAAGTGCATTGGACTTAATATCTAATTGCCCTTTATGTTTTGCCACGATGACAAGATCACCGCCAGTTGAAAAGTAGACGTCGTAATCTTCAAAATGATTGCCGAGCGCTTTCAATATCGACGCGATTACATCGAAATCTATTTCATAAAGCTGAATCCACTGTACTAGTATGCCGCCATCGTTCAGGTGTCGCGGTAAAAATCGGTAGAATTCCTCTGAAAATAAGCTGGACACACCGCTGACCCATGGATTTGATGGTTCAGACACAATGAAATCATAGCGTTTTTTGTGACCGGAAAAATAGGTTTTCGCATCTGCGATAATTATATTGGATCTTGGATCGGTGTACGCGCGACTAACACGCTCTCCAAATATTTGCGCCGCTTCCACTATTGCGGGTTCAATTTCAATGGTATCGAGCGATTTGAGTTTTGGATTTCCAAGTACTGTGTGGGTGCTTAGACCTGAGCCAAAACCGATTGTCGCGCCTGTAGTAGCACTTGGGTTGTAGAGCATAGGCATCATCCCCAACAACGTCATTGTTTCTTCATCGGCTGAGGGTGGCAACTCAGGGCGCATCTGAATCGCAGCATCCACCTTACCGTTGGTGGCAATAGATATTGTGGTTCCATCAACAAGGGCTGATATCGAAGCTGTTTTGCCATCACGATAAAATGCAACTTTAGTTTTTTCATCAAGCGCCGCAGTGCGATATCGAAAAACGCCAGAAGCGAGAATTCGCTGATCCAGTTTAGGTGCCATCGCTGTGAGTAGCACCACCAAGGTGCCACCACATACTGCAGCCATATACCGAGCCCGATTCGTACTAGCAAAAGCTTTGAAAATCATCACGCCAAGAATGATATCAATTGCGGCTGCGATCAATATCGCAGACTTTAGCCCAAGGTATGGAATCAATAAGTGTACCGCAATGAATACCCCAGCGATTGCACCAATCGTATTGACTGCATAGACTCTCCCGATAGCCTGCTCACCAGTGCCGACTTTGAGCAGGCAAGTTGTGAAGACAGGGAGTGTCATGCCAGCGAAGAAAGCTGTTGGAAATAGCAGGGCGATGGCAATTGCTGCGCTTGAGATATTAAATAACAAGTAGCCATTTGATGTGGGAGCCAATGCGCTCAAAAGATTTTCTACGCCGCTAAACGCAAGTTGATACGTGAAAATGGTAGTTAAAGCAGCACACCCCATCAATATTTGTGCATAACCCGCGATTAGTAACGGCTCGCGGTGTTTGTCGATCCGTTTTCTAATCCAAAAGCTGCCGAATGCTAAGCCTGCAACAAACGAGGAGATCATGATTTCGAATGCATGAATCGTCGATCCGAGCGCGAGCGAAAGCATTCGCACCCAAGCGATTTCGTATACGAATGAGGATAAGCCGGTAAAAAATGCGCACCATAAAATAAGGTGCGCATGCTTGTAAAGCAGGCCAGACTGGAGAGACGGAGGCGTAGATTGCGATACGGAGGAGCGCTCTTGTGTTGCGGGTAAAAATACTAGCGCCGCGGCAACCATGTTAAAAACTCCAGCAGCAATCACGGCACCGGGTAGCCCAAATGCGGGAATCAAATAGAACGTAGAAACTAACGCGCCAATTGCTGCGCCGATGCTATTTGTGAAGTACAACGTGCCGAGAACCTCACCATTCACATGGTTGCTGGCGCGGATCAAGCCCGCGCTCAGAAGCGGAAAAGTCATTCCTAGCAATATGCATTGCGGGAAAATAAGTGAAGCTGCCCACGACCATTTTATCATTGACGTAAGCGTTTCTGACTCAAATCTTGGCAGAACTGCGGTCTGCACGATCTCCGTGCCATTAACAAAAATGAAATGAAAAGCCAGCGCAAATACGCCAATTACCACCTCAATAATTGCATACCACTTAAGCACTGAAAAGTTTGCGTTGTTGGTTAGCTTGGAAGCCCACCAAGCACCAAGAGCCATACCACCCATGAAGAGAGCCAAAACTAAGGTTTGCGCGAATGCGGCGTGGCCCAAAATTAAGCTGAGATAGCGTGTCCAAACAGACTGATAAATTAGCCCAGCAAATCCCGAGCAAATAAAGGCGATAAAAGAAAGCAAGAAAAGATATTTTTGGCTGATTTTCATATTTTTTTATAGCACCAATTTAATTGCAGTAATTGTTGTTCAAGGGTTTTTTTGCTGGAGCCAGGTACCGCTAGGCCGGAGCTTTCCGCACCATCTCCAAATGCAATATCCCATCCTCATCATAAGGCTGGGAGGTCGTTTCATACCCAAACGAAGCATAAAACCCTTCCAAATACATCTGTGCGCCGATTTTATTGCCTAAACCGGGAAACATTGCATCGCAGCGCGCCAAGGCTTCGGTCAAAAGGGCTTTTCCGTAGCCGCCCGACCGAAACGATGGTGTGGTGACAACTCTGCCTACACTTGGTTTAGTGTATTTTAATCCTGGTGGCAAGATGCGACAATAGGCGGCTATTTTTTTGTCTACTTTGCCTACTAGGTGCCAGCATTGCGGATCCACGCCATCTGCGTCTAAAAACGCGCATTTTTGTTCTACGATAAATACCGTCTCGCGGGCGGCGCTGATTTCATACCATTGTGCAGCGGTGAGATCGTTGAAGTGAGAAAACGTCCAATATATGCTTTGAGACGCCCTATTTACGGGCGTCTCAAAGGCATTATCCTCGCCTAAATCAGCTATTATCAACACTGCTCACTTTCGCCAAATGCAACCAAGTCTCCACAACCGTATCCGGATTCAAGCTCATCGCTTCAATCCCTTCCTTCATCAACCATTCCGCTAAATCTGGATAGTCGCTCGGCCCCTGGCCGCAGATGCCTACGTATTTGTTGGCGCGTCTGCAGGCTTGTATGGCTAGTTGCAGCATGCGTTTTACGGCTGGGTCGCGTTCGTCGAAGGCGTGCATGACTAGGCCGGAATCTCTATCTAACGCTAACGTTAATTGCGTCATGTCGTTTGAGCCGATGGAAAATCCGTCGAAGCGCTGTAAAAATTCGTCGGCCAAAATTGCGTTGGCGGGTATTTCGCACATCATCACAATGCGCAGGTTGTTCTTGCCGCGTTCTAAGCCGAAGTCTTTCATTATTTGCAGCACGCCGTCGGCCTCACTTAGCGTGCGCACAAACGGCACCATGAGTTCTACGTTGGTCAAACCCATGGTGTCGCGCACGGTGCGCATGGCTTCGCATTCTAGGGCGAAGCAGTCGCGGAAGCTTGCCGCGATGTAGCGTGCGGCACCTCTGAAGCCGATCATCGGGTTTTCTTCCGTGGGTTCGTAACGCAGGCCGCCGATTAAGTTGCGGTATTCGTTACTTTTAAAATCCGACAAGCGCACGATGACTTTTTTCGGCCAAAACGCCGCAGCGATGGTGGCCACACCTTCTACCATTTTGTCGATGTAAAACTGTTTGGGGTTCGCGTAGCCGCGTGATTGCTTGGCCACATCGGCTTTAAGCGCATCTGGCAGCGACGCATATTCGAGGCAGGCTTTTGGATGAATGCCGATGGTGTTGGCGATAATAAATTCTAGCCTCGCCAAGCCCACGCCTTCGTTCGGTAGCTGCGCAAAATCAAACGCCAAGTGCGGGTTGCCGACGTTCATGGCGATCTTTACGCCCACTTTTGGCATATTGCCAAGCGACACGGTATTAATTTCAAATTCAGTTTTGCCGCGATAAATAAAGCCGGTATCACCCTCAGCACAACTCACAGTTAATAGCTCGCCCGCGACCACTACATCAGTCGCATCTTCGCAGCCCACCACGGCGGGCACGCCCAATTCACGGGCGATGATGGCGGCGTGGCAGGTGCGGCCGCCGCGATTGGTCACAATTGCGCTGGCGCGTTTCATCACTGGCTCCCAGTTTGGGTCAGTCATGTCGGTTACGATCACATCGCCATCTCTAAATTCACCAATTTGGCTTACGTCTTTGACGATGCGCGCAACGCCTTGCCCCACTTTGCTGCCGATAGCGCGGCCCTCCGCAATCACCGTGCCCTTGGTGGTGATTTTGTAGCGCGTTAGGGTATCGGTGTGTTTTTCTTGGCTTTTAACGGTTTCAGGGCGCGCTTGTAAAATATAAAGTTTGCCATCGCCGCCATCTTTGCCCCACTCAATATCCATCGGGCAGCCGTAGTGCGCTTCAATGCTGGCAGCATAGCCTGCCAGCTCGGTTACATCAGCATCACTGAGTGAAAAGCGTTGGCGATCAGCATCTGCCACTGGCACAGTTTGCACTGATTTCCCAGTTTCGGTGGAAAGCCCGAAAATCATTTTTAGCGCTTTTGATCCCAGCGTGCGGCGCAAAATAGCGGGGCGATTATTTTTTAAGCACACTTTGCTTACATAAAATTCATCGGGATTTACCGCCCCCTGCACCACCATTTCGCCCAAGCCAAAGCTGGACGTTATAAACACCACGCCGTCAAATCCCGATTCCGTGTCAATCGTAAACGCCACGCCGGCAGCGCCCGTGTCCGAGCGCACCATGCGCTGCACGCCAGCGCTCAAAGCCACGTCTGCGTGCACGAAGTTTTTATGTACACGATAAGAAATGGCGCGATCGTTATAAAGGGACGCAAACACTTGGCGAATCGCATCCAACACATGCTCGATGCCGCGAATATTTAAAAACGTTTCTTGTTGGCCAGCAAACGACGCATCCGGTAAATCTTCCGCCGTAGCGCTCGAACGCACCGCGAATGAAGCTTCGGGCGACTCGGCTGTCAGCGTGGCATAGGCTGCACGAATTTCTGCCTCTAAGTCCGGTTGCAAGGGCGCAGTTTCGATCCAGTGCCGCACATCCGCCCCGGTTTTGGCCAACGCCACTAAATCATCAACATCAAGCGCCAATAAAGTGGAATTGATCTTCTCAGTTAGGCCGTTAAACCGTAAAAATTCGCGAAACGCTTCAGCAGTTGTGGCAAATCCGCCCGGCACGCGCACACCGGCTTGAGAAAGCTGGCTGATTAGTTCGCCTAGCGAGGCATTTTTACCGCCTACATGTGCCACATCGGTATTACGAAGTTTAGAGAGGGAAACAACGCGCGCAGAAGCGGTGGATGACATGGCAAACCTAAATTGATAGAAAATTGAGAGTGAATCTATCGCATAATTATAGCTTGCAGTGGCACCTAAAAATGCAAAGCTATAAACAACTGCCCGCTATTAAATTTAAGGAAATTTCATGCCACAGCGCCGCACCGCGTTTTTTGTCTCTGATCGCACCGCCATTACGGTAGAAATGTTGGCTAATTCGCTCATCACCCAGTTTGATGGGATCGATTTTGTGCACAAAACCTTGCCGTTTGTCGATACGCTGGAAAAAGCGCAAGAAGTTTTAATCGAAATTGCCGCTGCAGGACGCGTGTCGGGCAAACGTCCGTTAGTGTTCACTTCGCTGATGACTGAGGAAATACGGCATGAGCTATCCAAAGCCGAAGGGCTAGTGCTAGATTTGTACGAGCGCTTTATTGTGCCGATGGAAGTGGAACTAGGCGTTAAATCTGCCCACGCGGTTGGCCGCAGCCATTCTGCGGGTAATTTTAAAGACTACAACCATCGCATTGAAGCCGTTAATTACACTTTGGCGCACGACGACGGCGTGACCAATAAAAATCTGGATATTGCCGATATTATTTTGGTGGGCGTGTCCCGCAGCGGCAAGACGCCAACGTGCCTTTACATGGCGCTGCAATTCGGCGTAAAAGCCGCTAATTACCCGTTAATCCCCGAGGATTTAACGAAGATGAAGCTACCGCCCGCGCTGCTACCGCATAAACACAAAGTGTGGGGGCTATCGATTGCGCCAGATCGGTTGCAGCAAATCCGCACCGAACGTAAGCCCGACAGCACCTATGCGTCCGCCGCCAATTGTCGTTTTGAAGTGGAAGCCGCCGAAGGCTTGATGCGCGACAACGGCATTACGTTTTTAAATTCCACCACAAAAAGTATTGAAGAACTCGCCACCGTAATTTTGCATGAAGCGCAATTGGTGCGTCGGGTTTATTAACATTGAATACCTGAAGATTCCCTAAACCCCGCAAGGGGGCTACCGTTGGGTCGTTGGGCATCT